>MNIR01000045.1:0-5833 GCA_001919865.1 Gemmatimonadetes bacterium 13_1_20CM_4_69_16
TGAACACTCCCGGGTCGCAAGACCCCTGAAGGGCCCTGGGAGACTACCAGGTTGATAGGCGGCAGGTTCAAGGCGCGCGAGCGCTTCAGCCGAGCCGTACTAATTGCCCGTGAGGCTTGATCTCTTCTCGGTCTCGAGGTGAGCCTCGGCATCACAACACATGCTCATCATCCGTCGTCCGCTGTCCGTCGTCCGTAACCACGGATGACGGCTGACGGATGACGGAAAACGGATCACGCTTCTGCTGGCGACTAGCGCGACAGGGCCACACCCGTTCCCATCCCGAACACGGTCGTTAAGCCTGTCAGCGCCGATGGTACTGCGATCGAGAGGTCGTGGGAGAGTAGGCCGCCGCCAGCTTCTCATCTCGAAGCCCGTTCGGTGCACCCGGACGGGCTTCGTGCTTTGAACGCGGAACCTCAGGACGAGAGTCGCGCTCGTGCACGACCTTCCATTGCTGTTCCGCGTTCCACCTTCCGCGTTAGCTTTGCTCCCATGACTCGCTGCGGCACCGTGGTGCTCGCCGGCCGCCCCAACGTCGGCAAGTCGACGCTCTTGAACGCGTTGCTCGGCCAGCACCTGGCGATCGTCTCGCCCAAGCCGCAATCCACCCGCCTCCCGGTCGTGGGCTTGCTCACCCGCGGCGACACGCAGTTCATCTTCACCGACTCTCCGGGGCTGCTCGAGCCCGAATACCGGCTGCATGAAGCCATGCGCGCCGCGGCCCTGCGCGCCATCGCCGACGCCGAGGTCATCGCCTACCTGCATCCGCTCGCGGAATTCCCGGCGCCTCCGCTCGCCCAGGTCGGCAAACTCGACCGGCCGCCCAGCGCGCCGATCGTCATCGTCTACACGAAAGCCGACCTCGTCCCAGCCTCCACCAACCTCCCCCAACCTCCACCATCCTCCACCGCCGTCGTCTCCGCCCTCACCGGCGCCGGCCTCGATGCGCTGCTCGACGCGCTGCGCGCGCACGTTCCCGCAGGTCCGTTCCACTACGACCCCGACGAGATGGCGACGCAGCCGATGCGGTTTTTCGCGGCGGAGTTCGTGCGCGAGGCGGCCTTCGAGCTGCTGCACGAGGAGCTGCCGTACGCGGTCGCCGTCGAGATCGACGAGTTCCGGGAGGGCGCGAGCCCGGTATATATTCGGGCGGTGCTGTATGTCGAGCGCGACAGCCAAAAAGGCATCGTGATCGGCGAAGCGGGGCGCACCATCAAGGCGCTCGGCCAGGCCGCCCGCGCCAAGATCGAGGCCCTGCTCGGCGGCAGCGTGTACCTGGAGCTGCACGCCAAAGTCTTACCCAAGTGGCGACGGCACGAGCCGTCGCTCAAGCGCCTGGGGTACGCCCGATGAGTCTCGCGCCCGATTTGCTGGAGATCCTCGTCTGCCCCAAATGCAAGGGGCCGCTCGAGTACCGCACCACGCCGCAGGAACAGCTCGTCTGCCAGGCCTGCCGCCTGATCTACGCGGTCGAGGACGATATCCCGATCATGCTGATCGATGAGGCGAAGCACTTCTAACGGAACGCTGGAACGATGGAACGGCGGAACGTGGTCCTCGGCCACGTTCCTCGCAGCCATCTGTCTTTCCATCTTTCCGTCTTTCCGGCTTTCCGTCTTTGATCTTTCCGCCCAAGAGATCGCCACCAACGCCGGCGCCTTGTTTCTCCTCTTTCCGGTCGGCGCGCAGGCCGTCGCGATGGGCCAGACCGCGGCGGCGCTGGAGGGGCGCGGTGAGGCGGCGTTCTGGAACCCCGCCGGGCTCGCGACGATCGACCACGCCGAGTTGGCCTTCAACACCGCTTCGCTCGCGGCCGGCGCGACTCACGCGCTCACGGCGTACTTCCCCTCGCATGGCTTCGGGGTACTGGGCGGCGCGTTGTACCTCGTCGACTACGGCGATCTGGAGCGCACCGACTCGGCCAACAACACGATCGCCCGCGTCGCGCCGCGCAACATCGAGTTCCTCGCGTCTTATGCCACCGAGCTCGCCGGCTCGGTCACGCTCGGCATCAACTACAAGCTGGTCGAGTTCGTGGTCGACTGCTCGGGCGACTGCACCAACTTCCCCAACGGCCACGGGGTCACCCATGCGCTCGACATCGGGGGTCAGTTCGCCGTCGGCCGGGCCGGCGCCTTGCGGGTCGGCGTCGCGGTGCGAAACGTCGGGTTCAAGCTTCAGGTGAACAACCGCGAGCTGGCCGATCCCCTTCCGGCGCGCCTCGTGGTGGGTGCCGCCTATCGGGTGCTGCTCCCCGGCGGCTCGGGCCTGGGGGGTGGGGAGGACCGACTGGACCTCAAGGTCGCGGCGGACGTCGACAGTCCGTGGGGCAGCTACGGTGACTCGGAAATGCGGGTCGGGATCGACCTCGGCTACCAGCGCCTGCTGCGTCTGCGCGGCGGGTATGCGTTCGTGCGGGACGGGCTCTCGGGCCCGAGCGTCGGCATGGGCCTGAGGAGCGGGTCGATCGGCGTGGACCTCGCTCGCGCCTTCCTAACCGGCTCCGACCTCGTCGCCCAGAATCCGACCTTCTTTTCGTTCCGCGTGGTGTTCTGAGGTGCACGCAGTGACACGGGCGCTGCGACTCGTGCCCGCACTGCTGCCGTGGTGCGGCGCGGTGGTCGGGCAGGCGACCGACTCAGGCGCGCCACCGCCCGCCCCTCTCCCGCCGCGGCACGCCCGATTGTGGGTGCGGCCGGCGGCCTCGCTGCTGCTCCCCGGCTCGGGTCAGCTGCTCGCCGGCCAGGACCGGGGGACGGTGTACCTCGCGGTCGAGCTCTACTCGGTCGCGCGCATCATCCAGCTGACGCACGCGGGCCGGCGGGACGCGGACCGGTTTCGCGAGCTGGCCTTCGACGTCGCGCGTCGCGGCTTTACTGCGGTGCCACGCGACACGGTGTTCGAGTACTACAAGACCATGCAGCGCTTCACCGAGAGCGGCCAGTTCGACCGCGGGCCCGGGCCGGCGTTCGCCCCGGAGACCGACACGGCGACGTTCAACGGGTCGGTCTGGCTGCTGGCGCGACGCACTTTCTGGTCCGACCCCGGCACGCCGCCGGACCCGATGTCGCCCGAATACCTGCGCGCCGTCCAGTTCTACCAGCAGCACGCCGTAGGGCCGGGCTTTCTCTGGTCGTGGCGCAACAAGCCGCTCGAGCAGGGCGTGTTTCGGGAGACGATCCACCGCAGCGACGAGGCGTTCCGAACCGCCCAGAACGTGGTGGGCGTGCTGCTGGCGAACCACGTGGCGAGCGCGGTCGATGCGCTCATCTCGAGCCGCCTGTCGGCGGCCGCCGGCCGCCGCACCGCCCTCCACATGACCCTCGGCCCCGTCACCGCCGTCCGGCTGTCCGTGGAGTTCTGAATGCGATCGCTGCGCTGGCTGCTGCTCGCCGCGCCGCTCTCGTGGGTGCTCGCCTGGCTCGATGCGCCGGCACTGGCGGTGTTCAGCGCGGCAGGCCTGGCGGTCGTACCGCTCGCCGCCGAGCTGGGTGCGGCCACGGAGGTGCTCGCGGCCCGGACCGGTCCCGCCGCCGGGGGTCTGCTCAACGCCACCTTCGGCAACGCCGCGGAGCTGATCGTCGCGATCGTGGCCCTGCGGGCCGGCCTCGTCGACCTCGTGAAGGCGTCGCTCATCGGGTCGATCCTCGGCAACCTGCTGCTCATCCTCGGGCTCGCGTTGGTGGCAGGGGGCCTGCGCCGCGCCACCGTCACCTTCAACCGCACCGCCGCCGGCATGAGCGGCGCGATGCTGCTGCTCGCGGTGATCGGGCTCGTCGTACCCGCGCTGTTTGCGGCGGCCCACCCCGCCGCTGCGCCGGAGGAGACGGTCCATCTCTCCGAAGGCGTCGCCGTCGTGCTCGCCGTCACGTATGGTCTGAGCCTGGTGTTTTCGCTCGTCACCCACCGGCGCCTGTTGGGCGGCGAGCCGGCGGGTCCGCAGCCCGGGGGGCAGACGCACCCTGCGTCCTACTCGAGCGGCGTCGCGGTCGCGGTGCTGTGCGTCGCCACGGCGCTCGTTGCGCTCGAAAGCGAGCTGCTCGTCCACGCCACCGAGGCGGTCGTGGCGCGGGTTGGGTTGTCACAGCTGTTCCTCGGGCTGATCGTGATCCCGTTGATCGGCAACGCCGCGGAGCACGCGACTGCGGTCGTCGTAGCCCGCCGCGGTCAAACCGATCTCGCCTTCCACATCGCGCTCGGCTCGAGCACCCAGGTGGCGCTGTTCGTTGCGCCGGTGATGGTGGGCGTAGGGGCGCTGCTGGGCCAGCCGATGAACCTCGTGTTCACCGGCTTCGAGGTGATCGCTCTGGGGCTGGCGGCCCTCATCGTCACTATCATCGGACTGGACGGCGAATCGCACTGGTTCGAGGGCGTCCAGCTGCTCGCCGCCTACGCGCTCATCGCGCTTGCGGTGTGGTTTATTTGACACGCGAGGGCAGGCGGCCTAAGTTTAGGCCCGCTCGACCCTTACGCGAGGCACCAGGTGCGCGATCCGCGCCCGACGATTCTCTTCTTTTCGCCGACCGGTCGTGCGGTACCTGACTTTCTGGCGCACTGGGTCGACGGGAGGGACCTGACGGTCGTACCGATCCCCGACCCGGGCGAGGTCGAGCTGATGGTGCTCCGCTCGCTGCCGCGGTTGGTGGTGATCGACGCCGAGGGGGGACCCCAGGGCCTGGAGCTGTGCGCCCGGCTCAAGGCGGATTCCTATTCGGCGATCGTGCCGCTCGCGGTGCTCACCAGCCGACACGCCACCGAGCGGGTGCAGCAGTGGTTCGCGGCCGGTGCGGACGAGGTGATCACGCCCCTGTTCGAGCCGGCGGAGCAGGCGGTACGACTGGACGGCCTGATGGCGCGGACGGCGCGCGACGTCGCCGTGAACCCGTCCACTCGGCTGCCCGGCACGACGGAGATCGAGCGCGCGATCCGCCGGCGCATGGAGACCGGCGAGCTGTTCGCCGTGTGCTACGCGGACCTGGATCATTTCAAGGAGTACAACGATCGCTACAGCTACAACGACGGCGATCGGGTGATCTATATCTTGTCCCGCATCCTCCACGACGTAGTGAAGGGGATGCTCGGCAACCGGGGGTTTGTCGGGCATATCGGGGGGGACGACTTCATCTTTATCGTCCCGTTCGACGCGATCCCCGACGTGTGCGGTGAGGTACTGGAGGTGTTCGACACCCTCATCCCTTACCAGTACAACGAGCAGGACCGCCGGGCGGGCTACTATTTCGGGAAGGACCGCCGCGGCCAGCTGCATCGGGTGCCGCTGATGACGCTATCGATCGGCATCGTCACGAATCAGCATCGCCGGTTTGCCCACCCGGCCCAGGTGAGCGAGCTCGCGACCGAGATGAAGAGCTACGCCAAGACGCAGCCGGGGTCGGTGTTCGTGGTGGACCGCCGCCACGACCCCGAGCTGTCGGAAGGCGACCCGCGGTAGCGGGAGCGGAGCGCAGCGTGAACGTCACTTGTCCTTCGTGCGAAACCGTGTACCGGGTGGATCCCGCCAAGGTCCCCGCCGGTGGCGTGCGTGCGCGCTGCGCGGTGTGCAGTACGGTGTTCGCGGTGAACGCTGCGGGTGGCGGGGCAGCGGGGGCGGCTCCCGCTGCTGCAGCCCAACGGGCGCCGGCGGCGTCGGCAGCCGCCGTCGCGACGTCGCCACCCGCCTTTGCGGCACCGGCAACTGCGCCTCGACCTGCGGCGGCGCCGCCCGCTCCACCGCGCCCGCCCCTGGCCCCGGCGCCGCCACGCCCCCCCCCGACAGGACCCGCCGCGCGACCCGTGGCGCCACCGGCGGGAGGAGGCCCGCCCCGCCCGGCGA
>MNIR01000045.1:5904-38984 GCA_001919865.1 Gemmatimonadetes bacterium 13_1_20CM_4_69_16
ACCGGGTAGCGGTCAGCGCATGACGGGCCCGCTGCGACCAGTCAACCCGTTCATGGTCCAGGACCCGAAGCAGAAGGCACGCCGCCTCGCGCGCGCGCTCGTCTCGGACTTGGTGGTGTACCACCCCGAGAAGCGCCAGCAGGGGTTGCGCGACGGCACGCTGCCGCAGCTGTTCAAGGACGAAATCGCGAAGAGTTGGCAGGAGTACGTGGAGCAAGTCGGCGCCGAGGTAGCCAAGAGCACCCCGTTTTGGGCCGAGGCGCTGAACGAGATCCTGGCGGGCGGCAACAAGGTCTTCTAGAGGGCAATCACCGTGGCGCTATCGGAACGCTTCAAAGATTTGGATCGCCGTCTCGTCGAGCTACGGAGCTTCCTTTGACGTAGAGGGGAAGACCAAGCGGCTCGAGGAGCTCGAACACGCCATGGCGCAGGGCGCCATCTGGGCGGACCAGGAACGCGCCCGCCGGGTGGTCGAGGAAACAAAGATGCTCAAGCGTTGGCTCGAGCCGTATCACGCGCTCCGCAAGCGTGTCGACGAGGGGCGCGAGCTCAACGCGCTGCTCGAGTCGGAGTCGCACGTAGATCTCGCCCTGCAGCGCCAGCTCGAGCAGGAGGCCGACGCGATCGCCGCACAGCTCGAGACGCTGGAGCTGCAGAATATGCTCCAGGGGCCGGATGACGCCCGGGACGCGCTCCTCACCATTCATCCGGGTGCGGGCGGCACCGAGTCGCAGGACTGGGCCGAGATGTTGATGCGGATGTACACCCGCTGGGCGGAGCGCCACGGCTTCAAGGTCGAGATTCTCGACCTGCTCGAGGGCGAAGAAGCCGGCGTCAAATCCGCCGAACTCCAGATCAGCGGACAGTACGCGTACGGCCTGCTCAAGGCGGAGAAGGGCGTGCACCGACTGGTGCGGATCTCTCCGTTCGACGCGCAGTCGCGGCGGCACACGTCGTTCGCATCCGTGTTCGTCTATCCCGTGGTGGAGGAGGACATCGAGATCGAGATTCGTGATGACGACCTGCGGATCGACACGTTCCGCGCGTCGGGGAAAGGGGGGCAGCACGTCAACAAGACGTCCTCGGCGGTGCGGATCACGCATCTGCCGACGGGCATCGTGGTTTCCTGCCAGCAGGAGCGCAGCCAGTTCAAGAACAAGGCCACGGCCCTGAAGATGCTCAAGGCGCGGCTGTACGAGCGCGCCGTCGCGGAGCGCGAGGCGAAGAAGGCCGAGGTCGACAAGCAGAAGACCGACATCGCATTCGGCAACCAGATCCGCTCTTACGTGTTCCAGCCCTATACCATGGTGAACGACCACCGCACGGGGCTGAAGGTGTCGGACGTCCAGAAGGTGATGGACGGCGATCTCGACGGGTTCATCGAGGCGTACCTGAAGCGCTTCGGGAGCAAGGCGGCGTGACCAGCTTCGTCGAAGCGGCGCGGCGCGAGAAGCTGGCCGAGCTGATCAAGCGCGGCGTAGTCGCCTTCGCCTACCGGTTCGACCGCACGACCACCGCGCGCGCGGCGCTCGAGGGATTCCGCGAGGGCGACGCGACCGTGCACCGCCTCGCCGGCCGACTCATCCTGCTGCGCCCGATGGGCAAGACCACCTTCGGGCACCTCGAGGACGCGAGCGGCAAGATCCAGGTGTACTTCAAGATCGACGCCGTGGGCGCGGACCAGTACGAGGTGGTGAAGCTGCTGGACCTGGGCGATGTGATCGGCGTCGAGGGGGCGCTATTCCGGACCAAGACGGGCGAAGTCACCGTGCGCGTCGAACGGCTCAGCCTGCTCACGAAGTCGCTGCGCCCGCTGCCGCTCGGCAAGGAGGACGCGAGCGGGGTGCGGCACGGGGAGCTGGCGGATCCCGAGCTGCGCGCCCGGCAGCGCTACGCGGACCTGGCCGTGCATCCCGAGGTGCGCGAGGTGTTCCGGCTGCGGGCTCGGGTGGTGAGCTACATCCGGAGGTTCCTCGACGCGCGCGGCTATCTGGAAGTGGAGACCCCCGTGCTGCAGCCGCTGTACGGTGGCGCCACCGCGCGTCCGTTCAAGACGCACTACGAGGCGCTCGACGCGGACTTCTATCTCCGCATCGCCGACGAGCTGTACCTGAAGCGCTGTATCGTGGGCGGGCTCGAGAAGGTGTACGAGATCGGGCACGACTTTCGGAACGAAGGGTTGTCGCGGTTTCACAACCCCGAGTTCACGATGGCCGAGTGGTATCAGGCGTATGCCGACTACGAGGTCGTGCTGCAGCTCACGGAAGAGATGCTCTCGGGGCTCGTGGCCGAGCTGTTCGGCACGCCCACGCTCGAGCGACACGGCGCCACGCTCTCATTCGCTCGGCCGTTCGCCCGCAAGGATTACTACGCGCTGGTGCGCGAGACGGCGGGGCTCGATCTCACGCGAGCGAGCGAAGCGGACGTGCGCGCGGCGCTCAAGCGCAAGGACGTCGCCGATGCCGACGCGCTCACGGGCGCGAAGCTCGTCGACGAGTTGTTCAAGAGCTACGTGGAGCCGACGCTGGTGCAGCCGACCTTCGTGCTGGACTACCCGATCGCGCTGTCTCCCCTCGCGAAGTTGAAGCGGGGTGATCCCGGCCGCGTGGAACGTTGGGAGTTGTTCATCCAGAAGCGCGAGATCGCCAACGCGTTCAGCGAGCTCAACGATCCGGAAGAGCAGCGGCGCCGCTTCGAGCAGCAGGCACGCCTGCGCGCCGCGGGCGACCAGGAAGCCCAGCAGCTCGACGAAGACTTCCTGCGCGCCCTCGAGTACGGAATGCCCCCCACGGGCGGTGTGGGGATGGGGATCGATCGGCTGGTCATGATCCTCGCGGACCAGACCAACATCCGCGACGTCATTCTGTTCCCGATGCTACGGCCCGAGTGATGTTCCCCCTCCCGCCACAGCGCGTCTTGCTGGTGGCCGCCGCCGTCGCGGTCGCGCTGTACCTGTGGCACTACCGGCCGTCGTCGCTGGAAGGCTGGATCGCCCTGCGCTACCTCCGGAGCCGGCGCTCGTCGCGACTGCTCTCCCTCATCACGGTGATCGCGGTGGGCGGCGTGACGGTCGGCGTGATGGCCCTGGTGGTCGTGCTCGGTGTGATGAACGGTCTCCAGACCGACCTGCGCGATAAGATCCTGGTCGCCAACCCACATCTGCGCGTCCTTACTTATGGCGAGGGGCTGCGGCTCGACGACTGGCACCGGGTGCTCGAGCGGGTGCGTCAGACGCCGGGAGTCGAAGCCGCAGCGCCGTTCGTCCTGACTCAGGCCGGCGTCAGTGCCGGTCACGACTACGCCGAGGGGGTCGTCGTCCTGGGGGTCGAGCCCGACACCGGACGGCGTGCCGTGACGAGCTTCGCCCAGCATTTCACGAAGGGGGACCTCCGCTTCCGAACCACCCGATCGGACGTGGAGGGTGGCATCGCCCTCGGCGCTCGGCTCGCGTCCAAGCTCTCGGCGTACCCCGGGGACGTCGTGAACCTGGTGGCCTTCGCGGGCACCAAGTTCAACCCCAGCCTCGGTGCCTATGTCCCACAGTTTCATCGCTACGAAGTCACGGGGTTGTTCGACACCGGGATGTACGAGTACGACAACAGCTGGGTCGCGCTGACGCGCCGCACGGCGCAGAAGTTTGCAGGGCTCGACAGCGCGGTGACGGGGATCGAGGTGCGCCTCGCCGACCCCTGGAAGGCCCGGGAGTTCGCCCTGCGACTCGAGGAGCAGTTGTTGTATCCCTACCGGGCGCTCGACTGGCAGACCCAGAACCAGTCGCTGTTCTCGGCGCTGAAGCTCGAGAAACTCGCCATGGCCTTCGTGGTGTTCCTCATCTGTGTCGTGGCGGCGTTCAACGTAGTCGGAACCCTGACGATGGTGGTGCGCGACAAGACCCGTGAGATCGGCATCCTCTTGGCGATGGGGCTCAAGCAACGCTCGATCCGGCGGATCTTCCTCGCGCAGGGGATCCTCGTCGGACTGATCGGGACCTCGCTCGGCGTCGGCCTCGGGTTGCTCGTGGGCGGCATGGTGAACCGGGGGCATTGGATCCCGATCGACCCGTCCATCTACTTCATCGACCACCTGCCGGTACGGATGCAGGCGCTCGATGCGCTTTCGGTCATCGCGGCGAGCCTGCTCGTCGCGATGCTCGCACCGCTGTATCCGGCGGTGCAGGCGTCCCGCCTCGATCCCGTGACCGCGATCCGGTACGAATGAGCGCGTTGCTGGAGGGTCGGGCGATCCGAAAGGTGTTCGCGGGCGGCGACGGCCAGCCGGTCGAGGTGCTGCGCGGTGTGGAGCTGGAGGTGCACCGCGGGGAGTTCGTGGCCATCGTGGGCGCCTCGGGAGCCGGCAAGAGCACGCTGCTGCACTTGGTGGGCGCGCTCGACCGCCCGACGGCGGGGGACGTCTGGCTCGACGGCTCGCGCTACGCCGACCTGGATGCCGACGAGCTCGCCGAGCTGCGGAACCGCAAGTTGGGGTTTGTCTTTCAGTTCCACCATCTCTTGCGAGAATTCTCCGCGCTGGAGAACGTGATGATGCCCCTCGCGGTCGGGGGGATGGCGCCGCGTGGGGCCCGGTCGCGCGCCGAAGAAATGCTGTCCCTCGTGGGGCTCGCCGGGCGAATGTCGCATCGCCCCAGCGAGTTGTCCGGGGGGGAGCAGCAGCGCTGTGCGGTGGCGCGCGCCCTCGTGCACGACCCGAGCGTGGTGCTCGCCGATGAGCCGTCGGGGAACCTGGACCATGCCAACGCGGACCGCCTGCACGAGGTGTTCTTCCGGCTGGGGCGCGAGTACGAGACGGCGGTGGCCGTGGTGACCCATAACCGGCAGCTCGCGGCTCGAGCGGACCGAATCTTGCTGCTTGAGGACGGAAAGCTCGTCTCCGTGAGCTCCGTGAACGCGATACCCTGATGCTGTGCGACAACTGCAAGGAACGCGAGGTGGAAATTCACCTCACCAAGGTGGAGAACGACACGAAAGTGACGCTTCACCTGTGCAAGCAGTGCGCTCAGGTGAAGGGCTTCGAGACGGGCGATTCCATCCTCAAGTCCCCGCTCGGCGGATTCATCCAGGCGATGGGGAAGGGGGGGGCGAGCCTGCTCCCCACCCCGGCGGACGGGCTGCGCTGCAGCGCATGTGGCGCCACCCTGCGGGATTTCCGCGAATCGGGGCGCCTGGGCTGCGCCCAGTGCTACGAGTCGTTCGAGACTCACCTGCGCGATCTGCTGCGCCGCCTCCACGGCTCGAGCCAGCACGTCGGCGAGCGCTACATCCTGCCGGGCGCCGGCGGCACCGCTGACCCGCGGATCCACCTGCTCGATCTGCGGGAGCAGCTCCGCCGGGCCGTGGAGAGTGAGAACTTCGAGCTCGCCGCGGAGCTGCGGGACCGGATTCGCGTGCTCGAATGATCGACCTCTCGCTCCTCCCCGACGGCGGGATCGGCTGGCTCGACGCCTCTGGCCCGAAGGCCAGCATCGTCCTCTCGACCCGCATCCGGCTCGCCCGCAACCTCCATGGCCACGTCTTCAGCCAGCGGGCCGGCGACGCCGACCGTACGGCGGTGCTCACCCGCGTAGCCGAGGCGGGGGCGGCGAGCGACCGCCTGGGCGGAGCGGTCACATTCCGGCTGGACGAGCTCGAGCGGGCCGACCGGCAGCTGCTGCACGAGCGGCACCTGGTGAGCAAGGAGCTGGCGGGGCTGGACCGCGAGGCACGGCCGCGGCCGGGGGCGGCGCTGCTGGTGCAGGGGCCCGTGGGGGTGATGGTGAATGAGGAGGACCACCTCCGATTGCATGGAATGCGCTCGGGATTTGCGCTGGAAGACGCGTATGCCGAAGTGGAGGCGATAGATGCAGATCTGGGTCGTCTGCTTGCTTTCGCGTTTCATCCGGAGTTTGGCTATCTTACCTCCTGCCCGACCAACGCCGGGACGGGGCTCCGCGCCAGCGCGCTTATCCACTTGCCGGGCCTCGTTTTGACCAAAGAGATCGGGAAGGTACTGCAGGGGCTTGCCCAGGTGGGGCTGACCTTCCGCGGCTTGTACGGCGAGGGCAGCGAAGTCGTCGGGAACTTCTTTCAGTTATCTAACCAGACGACCCTGGGGAAGTCGGAAGACGAGCTGCTCGATCACCTTGGCAAGATCGTCCGCCAGGTGATCGAGTACGAGGAGCAGGCGCGCGAGATCCTGCTGCAGAAGGCGCCGTCGGAAGTGGCGGATAAGACCTGGCGGGCCTATGGGTTACTGAAGTACGCGCGTAGCCTGTCCTTCGAAGAGACGATGAATCTTCTGAGCGGCGTGCGGCTGGGGGTGGGGTTGAATCTGATCACGGGTTTGAGTGTATACACACTCAACAAGCTGCTGATATTCACCCAGCCCGCGCACCTCGCGGCGCTCGAGGGTCGGCCCAGCGGCGACCCTGAGCTGCCGACGGTGCGCGCGACATATGTGCGGCGCGTGCTTGAGACGGAAGCCCTCTGAGGTGGGCGAGCGATGAACGGCTACAACTTCACGGATCGCGTGCGCAAGGTCTTGCAGATGGCGCGGGAGGAAGCCGCGCGGCTGCACCACGAGTACGTGGGGACCGAGCACATCCTGCTGGGGCTGATCCGCGAAGGCGAAGGCGTGGCGGCGGCCGTCCTGACCAATCTCAACGTCGACCTCGAAGAGATTCAGCAGAAAATCGAAGAGACCGTGAAGAAGGGCAAGGCGGCGGCGGCGGCCGGGCCCGACCTGCCGTATACCTCGCGCGCCAAGAAGGTGCTCGAGCTCGCGATGAGCGAGGCGCGCGAGTTGAACCATTCCTATGTCGGCACCGAGCACCTGTTGCTCGGTCTGTTGCGCGAGGAGAAAGGCATCGCCGCGCAGGTACTGACCGACGCGGGCGTCAACTTGGAGCAGGCGCGTGCCGAGACCCTGCGGCTGCTCGGCAGCGAGATGCCGTCGGGACCGGCGCCGTCCGGCTCGGGCACGCAGCCGGCGAGCCCCAAGAGCGAGAAGAAGTCGAAGACGCCGGCGCTCGATCACTTCTGCCGCGACTTGACCCAGCTCGCGGCCGAGGGCCAGCTCGACCCCACGATCGGGCGGCAAAAGGAAATCGAGCGCGTCATGGAGATCTTGTCGCGCCGCAAGAAGAACAACCCGGTGTTGATCGGGGAGCCGGGGGTGGGGAAGACGGCGATCGTGGAAGGTCTGGCGCAGCTGATCGCCAGCGGCCAGTGCCCCGACGCGCTCAAGGATCATCGCGTGCTGTCCCTCGACATGGCAGCGGTGATCGCCGGAACGAAGTACCGCGGCCAGTTCGAGGAGCGGCTCAAGGCGATCATCAACGAGATCGCCCAGAACCGCAACATCATCCTGTTCATCGATGAGTTGCACACGCTGGTGGGCGCGGGCGCCGCGGAAGGCGCCGTCGACGCCTCGAACATGCTCAAGCCGGCACTGGCCCGCGGCGAGCTGCAGTGCGTCGGCGCGTCCACGCTGAACGAGTATCGGAAGTACATCGAGAAAGACGGCGCGCTCGAGCGCCGCTTCCAGACGGTGATCGTCGATCCTCCCACGGTCGATGAGACCATCGAGATCCTCAAGGGCTTGCGGAAGCGTTACGAGGAGCACCACCGGGTGATCATCCCGGATGAGTCGCTCGAGGCGGCCGCCAAGCTCTCCGAGCGCTACATCACCGACCGGTTCCTGCCCGACAAGGCGATCGACGTGATCGACGAGGCAGGGGCGCGTGCCCGGCTGGCGGCCCAGGTGCCGCCGCCCGAGGTGGCGGCGCTCAAGGAGAAGCTGGAGCACATCAACGGCGAGAAAGAGGGCGCGGTCCGCGACCAGAACTTCGAGCGGGCGGCAGCGCTGCGCGACCAGGAGCGCGAGCTCCAGTCCGACATCCGCCGCAAGCAGGAGGCGTGGGAGAAGGAGCGCGCCACGCACCGGCCGACGATCAGCGAAGAGGGCGTAGCCTTCATCGTGTCTCGCTGGACCGGGATTCCCGTGACCCGGCTGCAGGAAGCCGAGACGGCGCGGCTGCTGCGGATGGAAGACGAGTTGCACCAGACGGTGGTCGGCCAGGACGAGGCGATCACGGTGATCTCACGCGCTATCCGGCGCAGCCGGGCGGGCCTGAAGGACCCCAAGCGGCCGATCGGCTCCTTCATATTCTCCGGCCCCACCGGCGTCGGCAAGACCGAGCTGGCCCGAGCGCTCGCGCGCTTCCTGTTCGCCGATGCGCAAGCGCTGATTCGCGTGGATATGTCGGAGTACATGGAGAAGTTCTCGGTCAGCCGGCTGATCGGCGCGCCGCCGGGATACGTCGGCTACGAGGACTCGGGGACCCTTACCAAAGCGGTGCGGCGCAAGCCGTACTCGGTGGTGCTGCTCGACGAGATCGAGAAGGCGCACCCGGACGTCTTCAACATCCTGCTGCAGGTGCTCGACGAGGGCCACCTCACGGACAACTACGGGCGCGTCATCGACTTCAAGAACACCGTCGTCATCATGACGTCGAACGTCGGGGCCCGCGATATGGTCAAGGGGAAGGCGCTCGGCTTCGCGCAGCCGGACTCGCGGGCCACGTTCGAGAAGCTGGCGGAGAAGGTCAAGGAAGAGATCAACAAGACCTTCAACCCGGAGTTCCTGAACCGGCTGGACGACGTCATCGTGTTCCACCCGCTCACGCGGGAACACATCACCCTGATCGTGGGGATCCTGCTGAAAGAAGTGCAGAAACGCCTGGGCGAGGAGGAGCTCACGCTCCGGTTGACGCCGGCGGGTACGGACTTCCTGGTGGATCGGGGCTACGATGAGCACTTCGGGGCGCGCCCGCTGAAGCGGGCGATCCAGAAATACGTCGAGGATCCGCTCTCCGAGAAGATTCTGGTCGGCGAGTTTGCGCGGGGCGACGAGATCGAGGTCGACGTGGCCCCGGACAAGGAACGGCTGGGGTTCCGCGCACTCTCCGGCTCGAAGGCGTGATCCGCAAGCGCACCTTCATCATCCTCGTGGGTTCGGTCGTGCTCGCCCCGCGTGCCGCGCGCGCGCAGGGCGAGACTCCTGCGCCGCCTGCCGTTGCGCCCGACTCGATCGTGGTCCTCGGGCTCCGTCGCTTGGAGCGCCAGCAGGTGCTCCAGCAGAGCGGACTCGCCCCCGGCCGGCCCGTAGGCTACCGCGACGTCCAGCGGGCCGTCCAGACGCTGTACGCCACGGGGCAGTACGACGACGTGCGGATCGAGCAGGCCGAGCGGGCAGGCCGCCAACTGTTGATCGTGCAGGTGCGCGAGCGCCCCATCCTCATCAAGTGGGCGCTGCGCGGCGTGAGCCGGCTGGGCGAGCACAGCGTGCGGGACAAGGTGCAGCTGGTGGAGGCGCGCCCGATCGACCCAGCGGCGGTGGCGCGCGCGCGCGGTCGGATCGACTCGCTGTACCGCGCCGAGGGCTATTATCTCGCCCAGGTCAAGGTCCTGCACGTGTACGAGGCCGACTCCTCACGCGTCCGCGTGATCTTCGACGTGGACGAGGGACGGCGCGTGGCCATCGCCCGAGTCCGGCTCGAGGGCAACAACCACTTTTCCGACGCCGAGCTCGTCGGCCAGATGAAGACCGGGCCCGAAGGCTTCTGGTGGTTCCGCTCGGGCGACTACGACGACGACAAGCTGCGCGCGGACCTGCAGGAGCGGCTCCCCAAATTCTACGGCGATCGCGGCTACGTGGACTTCCAGGTGCTGGGCGACACGCTGATCGTGGACGATACGACAGGGAAGGCCACGCTCGTCGTGCGCGTGAGCGAGGGTGAGCCGCATCGGGTCGGCACGTTCGAGATCGTGGGCAATCGTCGGTTCTCGACCGAAGATCTCCAGACGCTGTTCCCCTTCTCGGCCGAGCGCCGCACCGGGTTGCTCGGCTTGGGCGGCACTCAGCACGGCCCGGCCTACTTCAACCAGCAGAAGTGGGACGACGCCACGCAGCAGCTGCGGACGCTGTACTACAATAACGGCTACATCTACATGCAGCCGCACAGCGACGTCATCCGGCGCACCGGCGCGGACGGCAAGCCGGTGGTGGACCTGCGCTGGGTGATCACCGAGGGTCAGCCCGCGATCGTCAACAAGGTCGAGATCGCTGGCAACAACGTCACCCACGAGCGCGTGATCCGCGAAGCCATCGTCCTGCTCCCTGGCGACGTGTTTCGCCAGGATGCGCTGATCCGCTCCTATCAGAACATCTCCAACCTGGGCTTCTTTCAGCAGCCGGTGCCGTTCCCCGACACCCGACCGGCCAACGACCAGGGGGACGTGGACGTCATCTTCCGCGTGACCGAGAAGAACACGGGGAACATCAACTTCGGCGCTTCGGTGGGGCAGGGGACCGGCTTGGGCGGCTTCCTGGGACTGGACGAGCCCAACCTGTTCGGGCAGGGCAAGCGCGGCCGGTTTCAATGGCAGTTTGGGAAGAACATCAACGACTTCGACCTGTCGTTCACCGACCCCGCGTTTCGCGATTCGCGGGTTTCCATGACGGTCGGTGTGCACAACACGCGGCTGCGCTACACCATCGCGGACCTGGGCCAGCTACGCCGGCGCGGCGGCAATCTCCAATTCGGCTTCCCGCTGTTCAACGATCGCTACACCCGGTTGTTCGTGTCGTACGCGATCGACGACCAGACGTTCACCGGTGCCAGCACCGGCCTCGCCTCGCTCAGCTGCAACAACTGCATCCGCTCCACCATCGGCTTCTCGGTGATGCGCGATACGCGGATCGACTTGCCGTTCCCCACCGCGGGGACGATGCACTCGATCGGCATCTCGCAGAGCGGCGGACCGCTGGGGGGGACGGGCAACTTCCAGCGGGTCGATCTCGAAGGGCGCTGGTATGCGCCGCTCGGGCAGTCCGGGGGCCGCACCGGCGGCGGGGTCAAGTTCGTCATGGGCCTTTCGACCCGATCCGGGTTCGTGTTCGGCGCGTCGCCGTTCATCGACCAGCTCTTCACGATGGGCGGTACGCAGTACGGCATCCCGTTGCGTGGTTACGACGAGTTCTCCATCACGCCGCACGGGTTCGACCCGAGCGCCAGCAACGGCCAGGCCAGCGCCAGCGCGTTCGGCAAGACCTACCTCGCCATGACCGGTGAGGTGGGCGCCCGCCTGTCGCAGATGTTCTATGTGGCGGCGTTCTACGATGCCGGGAACGTGTGGGCGCGCGCCGGCCAGTTCAATCCCACCCGGCTGTTCCGCGGCGCCGGCATCGGCATCAGCATCATCTCGCCGCTCGGTCCGATCGGCATCGACTGGGCGTACGGCTTCGACCGCACCGACGGCCTCGGGCGGCCGAACCCCGGCTGGAAACTGCACTTCAAGCTCGGCAATTTCTTCTGATCCCGGCCCGGTGGGGGGGGCAGCGCAGGATCAACCGCAATACTCTCAGGGAGACGTGTTATGAGGCGTGCAGTGACGATGTGGGCGTGGCTCGGCGTTCTCGCCACGGTGCCGGCGGCGCGGGAGGCGCACGCGCAAGGATCGCAGCCCTCGCTCAAGATCGGGTTCATCAGCTCGCGACAGATCCTGCAGCAGACGCCGGGATACGCAGCGGCCGAGTCGACGTTCAGCAAGGAGGTGCAGGGATTCCGCGACGAGGTCCAGAAGCTGCAGCAGCAGCTTGATTCTGCGGGGCGGGTCTTCGACCAGCAGTCGATCGCTCTGTCACCCGCGGCCAAGCAGCAGAAGCAGCGCGACCTGCAGCAGTTGCAGCAGAAGTTCGAGCAGCGCTCCAACGATCTCCAGACCCGCGCCCAGCAACGCGAGCAGGAGCTGCTCCAACCGATTCAGGCTCGAGTCAACGCCGTGATTCAGGGCCTCCGCGCCGAGGGCAACTACGCGTTGATCTTCGACGCCGATGCCCCCGGGTCGAACATCGTCGCCGCCGACCCCGCGCTCGACGTCACGAGCAAGGTGCTCGCGCGCCTGAAGCAAGCGCAGTAACGGACCGCGCCCCGTGAACACCGGGGAGGGGAGCGGGGAAGGGCGGGTCGGGAGTAGCGGGGAAGGGAGGGGAGCGGGTCCGGGGATCCCGCGACGGCTCTCGGCGGCCGAGATCGCGGCGCTCACGCAGGGACAGCTGGTCGGTCCGGCGGACGTCACGGTCGCCGGCGTGGCTCCCATCGATCGCGCGGGGCCGGACGATCTGTCGTTTCTTGCCAGCAAGCGCTATCTCCCGTATTTTCAACAGTCTAGGGCCGCGGTCGTGCTCTGCAAACCGGATCTTGCACAGGAATCCGGGGGGCCGCCGTGCCGCGTCATCGTGCGGGACCCGCACGTCGCCTTGCTGTCGGTCATACCGGTGCTCTACCCCGAGCCGACTTGGGCCGCGGGCATCCACACGACGGCTGTGATCGGGCGTGGCGCCGTGTGGGACGAGCCCGTAGCGATCGGACCGTACGTGGTGCTGGGGGACGGCGTGCGGCTGGGCCGGAACGTCCGGGTGGGCGCGGCGTGCGTGCTGGGGAGCGGGGTGCAGGTGGGGGATGACGTCCAGCTGTATCCGCACGTCGTCTGCTACAGCGGCACGATCATCGGCAACCGGGTGATCCTGCACGCGGGCGCCCGGCTCGGCGCGGACGGCTTCGGCTACATCCCCGGTGGCCCGGGCAAAGGCGAGCTCCCCCGCAAGGTCCCGCAGATCGGGCGCTGCATCATCGGCGACGACGTGGAGATCGGCGCCAACACCACGATCGACCGCGGCAGCGTCGACGACACGGTGATCGGCGTGGGCACGAAGATCGACAACCTGGTCCAGATCGGGCACAACTGCCGGATCGGGGCGCGCTGCCTGATCGCGGGGCAGGCCGGGATCGCCGGGAGCACGCACGTCGAGGACGATGTGTTCCTGGCGGGACAGGCTGGTCTCGCCGATCACGTCACGATCGGGCGCGGCGCGCGCGTGACGGTCCAAGGGGGGGTGATCGGCGACATCGCGCCGGGAGCGACGGTGTCGGGGTACCCCGCGCGCAGCCACCGCGAGTTCCTGCGGGCGCAGGGGGCGCTGTACCGGCTGGCGCAGATCGTGGACGACCTCGAGGCGCTCGTGCGGCGGAAGGAGGAGCCCCATCAGTAGACGCTCCATCCGACGACGGGCGTCGGTCGCGGGACAGGGGCTGCATACTGGCGCCGAAACCGAGGCGACTTTCCTGCCCGCGCCGGCGGGTCAGGGAATCATGTTTCGCCGCACCGACCTTCCCGACCGGCCCGAGGTTCCCGCGCGCCTCACGGAGGTCGAGGCGGTGGAGCGCCGCACGGCGATCGGCAAGGGCCGCAGTACCATTCACACCGTTGAGCATCTCCTGGCCGCGGTCGCGGCGCAGGAGATCGACGATCTCACGGTCGAGCTGACGGGCCCGGAGCCCCCGATCATCGACGGGAGCTTCCAGCCGTACTTCGAAGCGCTCACCAAGGCGGAGCCGGTCGACGTCGAGGGGGAGCCGGTTGTCCTCACCGTGCAGGCGCCGTTCACGGTGACCGAGGGCGATTCGAGCTACATCGTCGCGCCCGCGAAGGAATATCGCCTTACAGTGACCATCGAGTGGCCGCACCCGCTGATCGGGCGGCAGTCGGGGAGCTACACCCTCACGCCGCAGACCTTCGCTCGGGAGCTGGCCCCCGCCCGGACGTTCGGCTTCGCGAGCGAGGTCGAGGCGCTCCAGGCGAAGGGGCTCATCAAGGGCGCCTCGGCGACGAGCGCGATCGTGCTGGACGATCGCGCCCTGGTGAACGGGGGCAAGCTGCGGTGGCCGGACGAGTTCGTGCGCCACAAAGCGGCGGATATCGTCGGCGATCTCGCGTTGACGGGCGCACGCATCCGCGCCCACGTCGTGGCCACGCGGCCCAGCCACGGTGGCAACGTCGCGCTCGCCCGCGCGCTCTCCCGGGCCGCACAGCGTATGGGGGCTCCGAAGATGGACATCGGGCGCATCATGGACGTGCTGCCGCATCGCTACCCCTTTCTCTTGGTCGATCGGATCGTCGAGGTCGAGGGGCAGCAGCGGATCGTCGGCATCAAGAACGTCACGATCAACGAGCCGTTCTTCCAGGGGCACTTCCCCGGCCATCCCATCATGCCCGGAGTGCTGATCATCGAGGCTATGGCGCAGGTCGGGGGGATGCTGCTGATGAGCCACTTCGAGGGCCAGGACGTGTCAGACAAAGTCGTCTACTTCATGTCGCTCGATAACGTGAAGTTCCGGCGGCCGGTGGTGCCGGGGGACCAGATCCGCTTCGAGCTCGAAATGATTCAGTTCCGCGGCAAGACGTGCAAGATGAAAGGCGTCGGCTACGTGGACGGGCAAGTCGTGGCGGAGGCCGAGATGATGGCGATGGTGACCGAGAAGTGATCCACCGGACCGCGCTGGTCGATCCTACAGCACAGCTGGCGCACGACGCGACCGTGGGCCCGTACGCGATCATCGGCCCGCACGTGACGGTCGGCGAGCGCTGTCACGTCGCCGCGCACGCGGTGCTGGAGCGCAACGTGCGGCTCGGGTGGGGCGTGAAGGTCGGGTATGGCACCATTATCGGCAACGACCCGCAGGACCTGAAGTACAAGGGCGAGGACACGTGGGTCGAGGTCGGCAGCGCGACCGTGATCCGCGAGTACTGCACCATCAACCGAGGCACGCCGGCCACCGGCAAGACCGCGGTGGGGGAGCGTTGCTTCCTGATGTCCTACGTGCACGTCGCCCACGACTGCGTTGTGGGGAACGACGTGATCATCGCCAATGCGGTCCAGATGGCCGGTCACGTGACCGTCGAGGATCGGGCGATCATCAGCGGGCTGGTGCCGATCCACCAGTTCGTGCGGATCGGCACGTTCGCGTTCGTGGGCGGCGGTTCGCGCGTCAACCAGGACGTGCCTCCCTACACCAAGGCCGTCGGCAACCCGGTGCACCTCTACGGGCTCAACTCGGTGGGCCTGCAGCGTGCGGGCTTCTCGGCGGAGGTGAAGCTCGCGCTCAAGCGCGCCTACCGTCTCCTCTTCAATTCCGACATGACCGTGAGCCAAGGGATCGCCAAGGCGCGCGCGGAGCTGCCCCAGACGCCGGAGGTGGAGAACTTCCTCAAGTTCATCGAAGGGTCCCAGCGGGGCGTCCTGGTGTGAGCGGGAGGGGCGGACCGATGCGAGTCGGTGTGATCGGCACCGGGGCCCTCGGCTTCCACCACGCGCGCTTGCTCCGGCGGATGCCGGGGCTCGAGTTTGCAGGCATCTACGACAAGAATCCCGCACGCGCGGCCGAGGTGGCGCAGCAGCTCGAGACCATCGGGCACCCGTCGCTCGAGGCTCTGCTGGAGCGCGTGGACGCCGTGACCGTAGCGGTGCCGACTCCCGTGCACGCGACCGTGGGTCTGGCGGTGCTGGAGCGCGGAATTGCGCTGCTCATGGAGAAGCCGCTGGCGGATACGCTGCAGGGTGCGGAACAGCTGGTACGGCGTGCGGCGGAGCAGGGTGTGGTCCTTCAGGTCGGGCACGTCGAGCGGTTCAATCGCGCGGTGCGAGCCGCCGCGCCTTATCTGGACGAGCCGCGCTTCCTGCAAATCGACCGGCTCGCGCCGTTTCAACCGCGCGGCACGGACGTGGCCGTGATCCTCGACCTGATGATCCACGACCTCGACTTGATCCTCGAGCTGGTGCGTTCCGACGTGGCGGACGTCCGGGCGACCGGCGTGCCGCTGCTCACGACCCACGTCGACATCGCCAACGCCCGCATCGAGTTCGCGAACGGGGCCATCGCCAATGTGACCGCCAGCCGCGTGTCGCGCGAGCGTACCCGGAAGCTGCGGGTGTTTCAGTCCACCGGCTACTTTTCGCTCGACTTGGCGCAGGGAACCGGCGAGTTCTACCGCCTGAAGCCCGGCTGGCAGAGCCTCGCCGCCACGCGACTCGAGCAGATCGTCGAGCACGTGCGCCTCGAGGCTCCCGAGGCGGAGCCGCTCGGGCTCGAGCTCGAGAGCTTCCTCCGGGCCGTGCGCGGCGAAGAAGAGGTCGTCGTGTCGGGCGCGGCCGGCGCCCAGGCCCTCGCGCTGGCCTTCCGAGTCTGCGACGCCGTCCAAGCCTCGCCCCTCGCCACCGCGCGGCCGTGAGCCCCCCGGGGGGCCCGCGTATCTATGTCTCGGCGGGCGAGCCGTCGGGGGACGCGCACGCCGCGGCGGTCGTAACGGCGCTCCGGCAGCGCGTCCCCGGCGCCACGTTCGAGGCGTTCGGCGGGCCGGCACTCGAGGCCGCAGGCGCCACCGTGCTCGACCGGATGGAGCGCATGTCGGTCGTGGGATTCGTCGAGGCCCTCTGGAAGCTGCCGCCGCACTTCCGGCTGCTGGGACGCGTTCGTGCCGCGTTCCGCGCCAAACGCTACGACCTCGTCGTCCTTGTCGACTATCCCGGGTACCACCTCCGCGCCGCAGCGGCGGCCGCTGCCGCCGGCATTCCGGTGCTGTACTACATCGCCCCCCAGATGTGGGCGTGGGGCCCCGGTCGGGTGCGCAAGCTCGCGGCCGTTAAGCGCCTGGCGGTCATTCTGCCGTTCGAGGAGCAGTTCTTTCGGGAGCGCGGCGTCGCGGCCACGTTCGTGGGCCACCCCCTGCGCGACCGGCCACCGCTGCCGCCCAGGGCGGAGACGCGCACCGCGCTGGGACTGGATCCGAGCCGCCCGGTGCTCGGGCTGTTTCCCGGGAGCCGCCGACAGGAAGTGGTGCGGCTGTGGCCGGTCTTCCGGGACGCGGCCGAGAGGGTTCTGGCCGAGCGGCCGGACGCTCAGGTCGTGGTCGCCGCTCCGCCGGGGGGGGGAGGCGCGGGAGGCCGCTATGACGGGCCCGGCGCGATCCGCATCCACACGGGCGACGCGTTCGCGGTCTTCGCCGCCGCGGACGCGGCGCTCTGCAAGTCGGGAACAACCACCCTCGAGGCCGCGCTCGCCGACCTGCCGATGGTCATCGCATACCGGCTGAACCCGGTGTCGTTCGCAATCGCGATCCGCTTGCTCCGCGTGCCCCACGTGGGGCTGGTCAACCTGATCGCCGGACGCGAGGTTGCGCCCGAATTCCTGCAAGCGGCGGCGACGCCCCAGTCTCTCGCCGCCGCCGTCCTCCCGCTGCTCGAGCGGGAGAGCGGGGCGGCGCGGCGCCAGCGCGAGGGGCTCGCCCTGGTGCGCGACCGGCTCGGGCCCCCGGGTGCGGCGGACCGGGTGGCCCGCCTCGCCGTGGAGCTCCTGGGGTGAGACTGCGCTGGGCCGAACCCCTGGCTGCGCACCTGGGCGCGGCGCTGCTCGGCCTGCTCGCCGCCACGTGGCGCTACAAGGTGCGCGGTTGGGAACACGTGGAAGCGGCGCACGGCCGCCGGCGACCGATCGTCTATGTGCTGTGGCACAGCCGGATCCTGCCACTGCTGTACTCGCGGCGCGGCGAAGGGATGGCGCTGCTCATCAGTCGTCACCGTGACGGTGGCCACCTGACCGAGCTGTCTGAACGGTGGGGGTATCGCGTCGTCCGCGGCTCCTCCAAGCGCGGCGGTGAAGCCGGGCTGCTCGGTCTGGTGCGGCACCTGCGCGACGGCGCGGAAGTCGCCCTCACGCCCGACGGCCCGCGCGGGCCGGCGGAACGCGTGAAACCCGGCGCACTCGCCGCTGCCCATCACGCTGACGCCCTGGTCATCGCCGCGGGTGCTCGGGCGTCGTCCGCGTGGTGGCTCCGTTCCTGGGACCGCTTCTGTGTTCCGAAGCCGTTCGCGGCGGTCGAGGTCGTTTACAGCGCGCCGTTCACGGTGGGGGAGGGGAAGGACGGACTGCGGCGCGGTGTCGCGGACGCCGAGCGGGCGCTCCGCGAGGTCACGTACGGCCCGGAAGGGGGAAGCGGGGAGAGGGAAGGGTGAGCGGTGCTCGCGTCGCGCCATGGCTGTGGGGGACCAACTCCGTCGCGCGCGTGGTGCGGCTCGCGCTCGTGCCATTCGCACTCGTGTACGGCGCGATGATGCGGCTCCGAGCTGGTCTTTACCGCCGCGCTGTGCTGAAAGCCACGCGGCTCCCCTTGCCGGCCGTCGCCGTGGGGAATCTCTCGGTGGGCGGGACCGGCAAGACGCCGCTCGCGGCTTGGATCGCCCGCCGCTACGCTGGGCGCGGCCGCGTCCCCGGCATTCTGCTGCGTGGCTACGGCGGGGACGAGCCGCTGGTGCATCGCCGGCTCGCCCCTGACGCCGTGGTCGTGGCGGATCCGAATCGCGTCGCGGGGGCCGAGCGGGCCCGGGCGGCGGGCGCGGACATCCTGGTGTTGGACGATGCCTTCCAGCTGCTGTCGGTGGCGCGCGATCTGAACATCGCGGTGGTCAGCGCCGAGAGCATCGCCGGCTCCCCCTGGCCCCTCCCGGCGGGTCCGTGGCGCGAACGGTGGGACGCACTGGCGCGAGCCGACGTGATCGTGGTGACCCGGAAGCGCGTGCCCGCGGCGGTGGCGGACCGGCTCGCCGACCGGCTGGCGCAGCGCCGGGCGGGAAGCCCGATTTGCGTGGCCCACCTGGCGGTCGGCGCGCTCGAGGGGATGGAGTCCGGTACCCGGCGGGAGCTGCGCCTGCTCGCAGGCCGCCGCGTCCTGGCCGCCGCGGGGATCGCGGATCCGGAGAGCTTCGCGGCGCAGCTCGCAGCCGTCGGCGCCGTCGTGCAACTCCAAGCGTATCAAGACCATCACCCCTACGGCGCGGCCGACGTCGCCCGCCTGGTGCGGGCCTCCGCCGGGGCGGATTATGTTGTAGTCACTGAGAAGGACGCCGTGAAGCTCCGCGGCCGGTGGCCGAGGGACACCCCCGAGCCCCTGGTCGCGGGGCTTGCGGTCCGGTGGGAACGCAATGGCGGGGTGCTGGAGCAGGCTCTGGATGCCGTGCTTCCCCGATTCCCACGCTGAAGCCCGAGCTCGGCGAGACACTGCCGTGAAGGACCCATGAGCGATCCTGCGATCAAGTCCGAACCACATATCATCCGGCCAGACAAGGACACCTTCCTGGCCGAGGAGAACCCGTTCGAAGCGATGATGGAACGCTTCGACCACGCCGCCCAACTGCTCAAGCTCGATCCCGGCCTCTATAAAGTGCTCCGCAACCCCGAGAAGCAGATCATCACGTCGGTTCCCATCGTGCGCGACAGCGGTGACGTCGAGGTCTACACCGGCTACCGGGTGCTGTACAACACGTCGCGCGGGCCGGCCAAGGGGGGCATCCGCTTCGACTTGAATGTGACGCTCGAGGAAGTGAAGGCGCTGGCCGCCTGGATGACATGGAAGTGTGCCCTCGTCAACATCCCGTTCGGTGGCGCGAAGGGTGGCGTGGTGTGCGATCCGGCGACCATGTCGATGGCCGAGCTCGAGCGGGTGACGCGGCGCTACACGTCGAGCATCATCGAGACGCTGGGGCCCGACTCGGACGTCCCGGCCCCGGACGTGAACACCAACGAGCGAGTCATGGCGTGGATCATGGACACCTACTCCATGCACAAGCGCCACACGGTGACCGCGGTGGTGACCGGCAAGCCGGTCGAAATGGGCGGCTCACTGGGCCGGCGCGAGGCGACGGGGCGGGGGTGCATGTTCGTGACCCGGGAGGCACTGGCCAAGCTGGGGATGAGTCTCAAGGGAGCGCGTGTGGCCGTGCAGGGGTTCGGGAACGTGGGTTCGGTGGCCGCGGACCTGATGGCCAAAGAGGGCGCCGTCATCGTGGCCGTTTCGGACAAGTCGGGCGCGCTGCACAACCCTCAGGGGCTCGACATCCCCGACCTGATCGCGTGGGTCAAGGAGCACCGTCAGCTCACAGGATACCCCAAGGCCGAGCCATTCAACAAGGAGCAGCTCCTCACGGTGGACTGCGACGTGCTGGTACCCGCCGCTACCGAGAACGTCATCACCCGAAAGAACGCCCCGCAGATCAAGGCGAAAGTCATTTGCGAGGGCGCGAACGGTCCCACCACCGCGGCCGCCGATGAGATCCTCGAACGGAAGGGTGTTTTCGTCATTCCCGACATCCTCGCCAACGCCGGCGGCGTGACGGTGAGCTACTTCGAGTGGGTGCAGGACCGCGGCGGCTATTTCTGGGACGAAGACACTGTGAACCGTCGGCTCGAGAGCATCATGGTGCGCGCCTTCAACGAGGTCGCGGCAACGACGGAGAAGTACAAGGTGAACACCCGCATCGCCTCCTACATCGTCGCGGTGGGTCGCGTGGCGGCGATGCACCGGTTGCGTGGGATGTATGCCTGATGCGTTATCGCGTCGTTGCGGTGGGCCGCGTGCGGGACGCGGCACTCCGGGCGGCGTGTGACGACTATCTCGAGCGGCTGCGACGCTATACGAAGGTGGAGGAGCGGGAAGTGAAGGACGAGGCGCGAATCCTCGAGGCGATTCCCGAGGGCTCGCGCCTCGTCGCGCTGTCGGAGCAGGGGGACCAGTGGACGTCGGGCCAGCTGGCGGACTGGACGGCCCGCTGGGAAATGGACGGGCGCGACGTGACGTTCGCGATCGGCGGCGCGGCGGCGCTGCCGCCACCCCTGCTGCGCCAGGCGGAGCGGGTTTGGAGTTTGTCGCGCCTCACCTTCCCGCACGAGCTGGCCCGGGTCGTGCTGTACGAGCAGCTGTATCGAGCCTACACCATCCGTCGGGGGGAACCGTACCATCGGGGACCCTGAGCTGACGGCGTCGGACCGGGCTGCGCTGCTCCGGTTGGCACGCGCCACCCTGGTGGCCCACCTCACCGGCCGGCCGCTGCCGCCCATCCCGGACGTGCCCGGGGCGGCGCTGCAGCGCGGGGCGTTCGTCACGCTCACGCAGGGTGGGGCGCTACGCGGCTGCATCGGCCACATCGCGGACGAGCGGCCGCTCGGCGACGTCGTACGCGAGATGACCGTAGCCGCGGCGCGGGACGACCCGCGCTTCGCGCCGGTGGCACCGGACGAGCTTCCCGACCTCGTGCTCGAGATCTCGGTATTGCTGCCTGCTGCTCCGCTCGCGACGACGCCGCTGGATCCGAGCGGCATCGTGGTCGGCCGCGACGGCCTGATCGTGCGCCGCGGCCGCCACGTCGGCCTGCTGCTGCCCCAGGTGGCGACCGAGTATCATTGGGAGCCCGAGGCGTTCCTGGCGGCGACGTGCCGCAAGGCCGGGCTCCCGCCCCACGCGTGGCGGGAACCGGGTACCGAGGTGCTCGCCTTTCAAGCGGACGTGTTCGGAGAAACCGGGGAAGGGGGATAGGGCAAGGGTGATCCCGCGTATCGTGCCCACGCCCATCGCGGCGCTGGAGCTGCCCACCCAGCCAGCAACGCCACGCCGGGTCGCGGCGAGCGTGCTTGGGGCGGTGTTGCCCGGCCCGGGACGCGACAAGCTGGCGGGCGGCGAGGTGCTGGCCGTCACGACGGGCCAGCAGCCCGGCCTGTTCACCGGCCCGCTCTACACGATCTACAAGGCGCTATCGGTGATTGCGCTCGCCCGACGGCTCGAGCGCGATCGAGGCGTCCGCGTGGTGCCCGTGTTCTGGGTGGCGGGGGACGACCACGACTTCGCGGAAGCCAATCACGCGACGTTTCTGAATACGGGCGGCGACCTCGCGCGCATCGTGCTGCGCGAGCGTCCAGCGGAAGCGCCGCTCCTGCCCCTGGCGCGGGAGCGTGGTGGTGACGAAATCCGCGCGGCGTTGGAACAGCTCAAGGCCGGGACCCCCGACACCGAGTTCAAGACGGACGTGCTGCGCTGGCTCGAAACGGCGTACCGGCCCGAGGCCACGCTCGCCGACGCGTGTGCCGAGGCCTTGAACGCGCTGCTCGGATCGCAGGGACTGGCGGTGTTCCGCGCCCACGACCGCGGCGCCAAGCAGGCGGCCGCGCCGTGGGTGCTGCGGGGGCTCGACCACACCTTGGCCGACGGCTACACGCCCGTATTCGTCGAGGCCGCCCAGGGACGGGACCGGCTGGAACCGAACGGCGACGCCTACCGCACGCGGCGCAGTGGGGAGCGATTCACGCGTGCGGATCTCGCAGGGGTGGCGCGCGAAGCCCCGGAGCGTCTCTCGCCCAACGTACTGCTGCGTCCGGTGATTGAGGCGGCGCTGCTGCCGACGGTCGCGTACGCGGGCGGCCCGGCCGAGCTCAAGTACCTGCCCGAAGCCGCGCCGTTGTACCAGTCGCTCGGCGTCGCCCCCCAGGCGCCCGTGCCGCGCTGGTCCGGAGTGATGGTGGAAGGCCGTGTGGAGAAGCTGATGGAGCGGCACCGGCTCGACCTGACGGCGTTCGCTGGGCAGCCGGGGGAGCTCGAGGCGCGCCTGGTGCGGGACGAGCTGCCACCCGAAGCGGTGGCGACGCTCACGACGCTGCGACAGGGGATCGAGGAGCAATACGGCCGGCTGCTCGAGTCGGTGACGAAAATCGATCCGACGCTGGAGCGCACCGTGCAGTCCGCCCGGAACGCCGCCCTCTCGGGTGCACAGGCGATCGAGAAGAAGCTCATCGCCAGCCTGAAGCGACTCGAGGGCGAGACCCTGGTGCGCCAGATCGCGCGCGCGCGGGCCGTCGTGTACCCCGAGGGACAGCCTCAAGAGCGCGTGCTCACGCTCGCCTCGTTCCTGATCCGCTACGGCCCCGGTTTGCTCGACGCACTGGCGCGCGAGGTGGCGCGCTGGGCGGACGCTCCGTAGAATCCTGTCCATGTGGATCTTTGTCATCGTGCTCGTCATCGCTTTAATGATTCCGATTACGGCGATCCTGCTCGACTCGCCGCTCGGCCGGTCGATGGCGCGTCGCCTGGAAGGGCAGGGTGAGGGGGGGGCGGGGGGCGTGCGGGAGCTGGAGCGGCGCGTCGAGGCGCTCGAGACCGATATCTCAGATCTGACCCGGTCCGTGACCGGGATGCGGGAGGAGATCCAGTTCGTCCAGCGGTTGTTGGAAGACCCCAAGAAGAAGCGCACTTGACGTCGCCGGAGCCGACCGGCGGGGGGGGGCGCCAGGCGGCCCAGGTGGCTGCCGGAATTTTCCTGACGCGCGTGCTCGGCTACGTGCGCGAGCGCGTATTCGCGCACTACTTCGGCAACGACAGATCCTCGGATTGCTGCTGCTGGCATCCGGTGTGCTCGCCCTCCTCGGGATCGGCTTCGCCCCCGCGATCACGACGCTGATCGCCAAGGGGTTCGACGAGCCGCGGCGCCAGCTCACGATCACGCTGGTGCGCGTGCTGTTTCCCATGACCGGGCTCATGGTCGTGTCTGCCTGGTGTCTCGGGATCCTCAACACCCATCGGCGATTCTTTCTGCCCTACGCGGCGCCGGCGCTGTGGAACGTCGCGGGGATCGTCGCGATGGCGGCCGCGGGAACCTGGTTCGCGAATCGGGCGCTCCCGCTCGACGCCCAGCTGCACCGGCTGTCGCTCGCCCTCGCGTGGGGGACGGTGGCAGGCAGCCTGCTCCAGATCGCGGTGCAATTGCCGGCGTGCTGGCGCCTACTCCACGGGATCGCGTTGCGACTCTCGCTCGCTCCCGAGGGGGTGCGCAGCGTGCTCGTCGCCTGGGTGCCGCTGCTGCTGGGCGCCGGGGTGGCGCAGCTGTCGGGTCTGATCGACACCCTGCTCGGGTCGTTCACGGGGCCGGGCGGGGTATCGGCGCTGGCCTACGCGCAGCTCGTCCAGGTCCTGCCGATCAGTCTGTTCGGGGCGTCGGTCACGGCGGTCTCGCTCCCGGAGCTGTCGCGCGATGCGGCCGGCGCCGCCCCGAACGAGCAGCTGCGGGCTCGGATCGCGCTCGGGTTCCGGCGCATCGTGTTCTTCGTCGTGCCGTCGTCCATCGCATGTATCGCCCTCAGTCGAGAGATCGTCGCCGCGTTGTACCAGACCGGCCGCTTCACGGTGGAGGCGACCACCCTCGTGGCGAGCGTGCTCATGGCCTACGGGGTGGGCCTGGTGGGCCAGGCGACGGTGAAGCTGTTTGCCTCGGGCTTCTATTCGATGCGTGATACTCGCACCCCGGTGAAGATCGCGGCCTTCTCGCTCATCGTCGCCACGGGTCTCGCCTGGGCGCTCATGCGCTGGCTCGGGGCCCCGGGGATCGCGCTCGGCTCATCGATCGGTGCGTTCGTGAACACCACGCTCCACCTGCGCGACCTGAGCGCGCGAATCGGCAACGTGCTGCGCGGCGCCGACTGGCGGGCGTTCGGGATCGCGTTGCTCGGAGCGCTGGTCGCCGGGGCCGCGAGCGTCGGCAGCTCACGGCTCGCGGTGGGCGTCGCTCCCGTGCCGCGCGGGGTTGTCGTGCTGGGTATCTTTGGGATCGTGTACGCCGCGCTGACGCTGGCGCTCAAGCATCCCGATGCCGTCCGGACATGGCAATCCCTGACCGCCTTTCGCGCGAACTAGACGCCCTTCCCGACCAACCCGGCGTGTATCTGTGGAAGAACGCCGTGGGCGAGATCCTCTACGTGGGCAAGGCCAAGAGCCTGCGCGCGCGTGTGCCGAGCTACTTCGGACCGGAGGCGGACTCGACCCCGGAGCGTGCCGCCCTGGTCGGACACATCGCCGACCTCGAGACCATCATCGTCCCGAGCGAGGCGCAGGCGCTGCTGCTCGAGAACAACCTCATCAAGGAGCACAAGCCGCGGTTCAACATCCGGCTGACCGACGACAAGAGCTACCCGCGCGTGGCGGTGACCGTCACGGAGCCGTTCCCCCGCGTGCTGGTGGTGCGACGCGTGAACATTCCCGGCGCGCGCTACTTCGGGCCCTACACCGACGTGGCCACGCTGCGTCAGACGTTGAAGATCGTTCGTCGGATCTTCACCGTGCGGTCGTGCCACTGGGACCTGCCCCACGACGCGCCGAATCGGCCCTGCCTGGACTACCACATCGATCGGTGCCGGGCCCCGTGCGTCGGCTACCAGAGCGAGGCGGACTACCGCCGCATGATCGACGATGTGCTGCTGTTTCTCGAGGGCAAGACGGTCGACGTGCGCACGCGGCTGCGCGAGCGCATGCACGAAGCGTCCCAGCGGCTCGACTTCGAGCGCGCGGCCCAGCTGCGCGACGCGCTCAAATGGCTGGACCAGGTGGAGCAGCCGCAGGCGGTGGAGCTCGTGGGCGGCGGGGACGCGGACGCGATCGGGCTGGCGCGTGACGGGGACGACGCCTGCGGCGTCGTGCTGCGCGTGCGGGAGGGCCGGTTGATCGCCCGCGACTACCGCTTCCTGGAGAACGTGGAGCACGAGGCTGAAGCAACGGTGTTGGCGGCGTTCCTAGTGCGTTGCTACCTGCCGCTCGAAGCGCGCGCGCGGCACGCATTGCTGCCGTTCGCGCCGGACGACCTCGACGCGCTACAACAGGTGGCACCGGACATCGAGTGGCACGTGCCCCAACGGGGGACCTTCGCCAAACTCGCCCAGCTCGCCGACCAGAACGCCCGCCATCTGCTCGACAGCCTGAAGATCGAGAGCTTCGACATCGACGAGCGGTCCGCCGATCCGGTGTTCGCGCTGGGGCGCGACCTCGGTCTCGCGGCCGTCCCGCGTTCGTTCGTCTGCATCGACATCTCGACCAACCAGGGTCGGGATACCGTCGGATCGCTGGTCTGGTTCGAGGCGGGACGGCCCAAGAAGGCCGAGTACCGTCGCTTCCGCATCCGGGGGGCACCGCAGGACGACTTCGCCGCGGTACACGAAGTCGTCACGCGCTACCTGGGTCGCCGCATCAGCGAGGAGAAACCGCTCCCCGATCTCGTGGTCATCGACGGCGGGAAGGGTCAGCTGGGGGCGGCGGTGGACGCGGCGCGGGCCCTGGGGCAGGAGAAGCTACCGATCGTCAGCCTGGCGAAGCAGCAGGAGGAGGTCTTCTTCCCCGCTCGGCCCGATCCGCTGCAGCTGTCGCGCCGCAGCCCCTCGCTGAAGCTGCTGCAGCGAGCGCGCGACGAGGCGCACCGCTTCGCCGTGAGCTACAGCCGCCAGCGGCGCGCGCGCCGCACCATCACGTCCGAGCTACTCACCATCCCCGGCATCGGGCCGAATCGTCGGCGCCTCTTGCTCGAGCGGTTCGGCTCGCTCGCGGGAGTGAAGACCGCGACACCGGCCGAGATCGGGGCGCTGCCGGGATTCTCGACGACGCTCGCCGAACGAATCCTGGAACGATTAAATGTGCGGCCGTAAGTGCGCGAGTGAACTCGCGGCTCGGCCTCAGCCCGTGAACGGGCGGGTCGCACACTCCGCTTCAGCGGACGAAGCCGAGCCGCGGCTTCAGCCGCGCTCTTGGACGACGTGACCTTCCACTGGTCTCTCGAATGCTCGTCCTGCACCAAGCCGCGCAGCGTCGAGGGACTCCCCACGGTATGTGACTGTGGCCAGCCCTACTTGGTTCGGTACGGCGCCGTGCCGCCGCCCGGCACCAAGGCGCTGTTGTCCGACCGGCCCTGGACGATGTGGCGTTACCGCGAGTGGCTGCCACTCGGCGACGGGGAATCCCCCGTAACGCTGGGAGAGGGTGGGACGCCGCTGCTCGCGGTCCAACGGATCGCCGCGCGCTACGGGTTCGAGGACCTGTGCGTCAAGGAAGAATCCGTCAATCCCACGGGCACGTTCAAGGCTCGGGGACTGGCGGCCGCGGTGACGCGCGCGGCGCACGCTGGGGCGCGGCGATTTGTCATCCCGACCGCCGGCAACGCCGGCATCGCGCTCGCGGCGTACGCCGCCCGCGCCGCCATCCCGGCGCGCGTGTACGCGCCCGCGAGCACACCTCCCACCATCCTCTTCCAAATCAGGAGCTTCGGCGCCGATCTGGTGCTGGTGGACGGACACATCGGAGACTGTGGGAAAGCGGCGCATGCCTACGCGCTGGAGGCGGGGGCGGTGAACGTGTCCACGCTGCGCGAGCCCTACCGCATCGAAGGGAAGAAGACGCTCGGTCTCGAGCTGGCCGAGCAGTTCGGCTGGACCCTGCCGGACGTGATTGTGTATCCCACCGGAGGAGGCACAGGACTGATCGGCATGTGGAAGGCGTTCGGCGAGCTGGCGGGGGCGGGCTGGGTGGGCGAGTCGCGGCCACGCATGTATGGCGTGCAGGCCGCCGGCTGCGCGCCCGTCGTGAAAGCCTTCCAGGAAGGCGCCGCAGGCTGCACCCCGTGGCCCGAGCCATGGACGATCGCGTCCGGCCTACGGGTGCCGGGCCCGCTGGGGGACCGGCTGATGCTCCAGGCGTTACAGGAAAGCGGGGGCGGGGCGATCGCCGTGCCGGACGCGGCGCTCGCCGCGGCGGCGCGGGACCTCCAGACCTTGGAGGGCATTGACGCGTCGCCGGAGGGTGGGGCTGCGCTCGCCGGAGCGTTGGAGCTCAAGACCAAGGGCGCCATCAAGCCGCACGAGCGCGTGGTGCTCTTCAACACCGGTGCCGGGTGGCTGTACCGCGCTTAACCCGTTAATTTTCCGCCGTTTCGGTCGCATGCGAATCGCCATTCTGGACCCGGCCGCCGGCATATCAGGCGACATGACCCTCGGGGCGCTGCTGTCGGTGGGCGTCCCGGCGGCATGGCTGGAGGAGTTGCCGCGGCGCCTGGGGCTCGCGGGGGTGAGCATCAGCATCCGCGAGGTGGCGCGCTGCGGGGTGGGGTGCACCCAGGTGGAGTTCGCGATCCCCGAACAGCCGCACGGCCGGCACGTCGGCGAGCTGGTGCGGCTAGTGGAGCGCGCTCCGGTGTCGGCGTGGGTGAAAGAGCGGGCGGTGCGCGCGTTTCGCCTGATCGGTGACGCGGAAGGCCGGGTGCACAACGTCCCGCCGGAGAAGGTCCATTTGCACGAAGTCGGTGCCGTGGACGCGCTACTCGACATCGTGGGTGCCATTGAAGGGTTCGAGCGGCTCGGCGTCGAGGCGGTGTACAACTTGCCGATAGCGGTGGGGAACGGCTGGGTCGAGGCGGCCCACGGCAAGCTGCCGGTGCCCGCCCCGGCCACGGCGATCCTGCTCGAGGGGCTGGAGGTGACTGCGGCCGGCGGGGGGTTGAGCCCCGTCGAGGGGGAGGCGACGACGCCGACGGGAGCGGCACTCGTGCGCGTGCTCACGTCCGGGGCGCCACCCGCCCGCTGGCGGATGGCGCGGAGCGGATGGGGTGCCGGGCGCCGCGACCCGTCGCATTATCCCAACGCGCTGCGGCTGCTCGTCGCCGAGCAGGCGGCCGAAGCGGGGCAGGTGGTGCTGCTCGCCACGGACGTCGATGACATGAGCCCCGAGTACGTGGAGCCCCTGCGGCAGGCGCTAGCGACCGCCGGCGCCATCGACGTGCAGACCTGGCCAGTCCAGATGAAGAAGGGCCGGTCGGGCTTCCGTGTGGAAGTGATGGTGCCACAGGAGCTGGCAGACGCGGTCACCACGGCGCTGTTCCGTCACAGCACGACGGCCGGCATCCGCCGCTGGGTGGCGGAGCGGGCCACGCTGCCACGTCGGCACGTGACCGTCCAGCTGTCTCCCGAGGTCGCGGTGCGCGTCAAAGTGCTGGAGCAGCCCGACGCGGGTGGCGTGCGGGTGAAGCCTGAATACGACGACGTGCTCGCTGCCGCGCGGGCGCTTGGCCGGCCGCCGCTCGAGATCGCGCGCGCCGCCGAGCGCGATGCCGAAGCACTCGTCGCCAAATCCAAGGAGTGAGCATGACCGTTAAGCAAGCCGTCGTCGCCCTGGTCGGCGTGGTGGTGAGCTCCGTCGCGGGACCCGCCGCGGCGCAGCAATGGACGTCGGCCAAGTGCGAACTCAACACCTCGCATTTCCTGGTCCAGGGCGCCGTGCAGTACCTCAAGAACGCGAGCGAGACCAAGTTCCAGGACAAGCGGGTCGGCTACCTGAAGGACGCGAGCCGTGTGCTCACCGAAGCCGTCACGACGAAGGGGCAGGACAAGAACCCCGCCGCATGGTACTACTTCGGGCGCTACTACGCGCTGACGAATGATATGACGGGTGCCGACACGGCCTTCACAAAGGCCCTGGCGCTCGCCCCGCAGTGCAAGGAGGACATCGCGGTTTGGCGCCGCGTGTTTTGGGTGCCGGTGTTCAACGAGGGCGTTAAGGCATGGCAGGCCGGGAACACGGACTCGGCCATCGCGTCGTTCCGTCGCGCGAACCAGATCTACCAGGGCGAGCCGACGGGTTTCGTATACCTCGGGACGCTGTTCGCGAACGCGAACCAACCGGACTCGTCTGCGAAGTACTTCAAGCTGGCCGTGCCAGCCGCGAGCGATCCCAAGTTCGCCAAACAAAAGCGCGACGCCCTCTTCAACGTGGCGCGGGTGTACCACGCGGCGCAGCGGCACGACGAGGCCATAGCCGGCTACAAGCAGTATCTCGATTCCTTCCCGGGGGACGTACAGGCGCTGGCCGGGCTTGCCGCCATTTACTCGCAGCAGGGCAAGCGGAACGAGGCGGGGGCGTTGTACGGCCAAATCCTGGAGCACGCCGACTCGGCGGAGGCGAACGACCTGTTTAGCGCGGCGCAGGCGATTCTGAACGCGATCCCGAACGAGCCCGACACGGCGCCGATGGGCAGCGCGTGCCGCGCGGCCACACGGGCGAGGAACAAGACGCTGACGGTGAAGCAGGTCGCGACGCGGTGCGCAGCTGTCACGGATGACACGATCAAGGCGTTCCGGACAACCCTCGCGGCGCCGCGCTACCGGCTGGCGGCGCGTGCCTACGAGGCGGGCCTTGCCAAGAACCCCAACCTGCGTGAAGCGCTCTACAACCTCGGGGGGATCTACTACCTGCTCGACGATACGGCGAAGGCCCTCCCGGTGGCCCAGCGGCTGTATGCCGTGGACCCCTTGAATCGCACCAGCCTCGCGAAGCTCGCGGGCGCCTGGCAGCTGCGGGGCAAGAAGGACTCGACGCTGCTGTACCTCACGATCGCCGACTCCATGACGGTCGAGGTGACGATCGGCACATTCTCTCCGGATGAGCAGGGCGCGAAGCTCGACGGCCTGTTCACGAATCTCAAGACCAAGGCGAGCCTGCCTGCAGGGGTGACGTTCGAGTTCCTGAATGCTAAGGGGGACGTCGTCGCAACGCAGAAGCAGGACGTGCCCGCCATCGACGCTAGCGGCAGTCATGCGTTCGAGATCAAGGCGGCGGGCGCTGGGATCGTGGCGTGGAGATATCGGCGATCGTAGTGACCCGCCTGCTGCTGGCGCTGGCGGCCGCCGCGTGCTCGGCGCTTCCCGCGCTGAGGGATCCCAGCCAAATAGCGTCGGGGCGCGCCACCCGGCGGGACGCGCCCCGATGCCCGAAGAGGGGGAAGGCGCGAGCCTTACAGGACTGCGACGGTCAGCACGATAGTCGCGCGGTAGTTCCCCGAAGGCACGGTCCCCACCGTCGCGGTCACGAAGTCGGCCGCACCGCCAAACGACTGCCCCAGGAAGATGGTGCCGCTTGCACTGGCTCCGGTCACCGTCGTCCCCGCAGTTGGGTTGAAGAGGACCTGAGTACCAGGGGGTGAGAGGGTATGTGCTCCCGACGTGCTGCCGTACGTGAGCGGGATCGTGCTGGTCCCCGGGCCGCTTAGTGCAGTCGGCAGGGCAAAACTAATGCTCAGGCTGACGCCCTGCGGGTTGCTCACACTCCAGGTTGCGGCCGCGTTATCGTTGACAGAACCTTGCCCTGGGAACCCCTCAGGGAAGCGAAGATCGCCGCCTTTGGTGAGCGTAAGCCCCGCCGGCGCGATGTCCATAGTGGCCAACGCAGGAGACAACCTCGTCTGCGCCGCCGCGATACCGGGCAGCACGAGCGCCGTCACCCATCCAAGGTGCTTCCTGACTCTTGACATAGAACCTCCGTTCTGGGCGTTTGCGGTTGTTCGCTACTTACCTGACGCCGGGTATCATCAAAGGGCTTGGCGCAAGCGGGCCGAAGGAAACGCTTACGGCGCTTCGATCCCCCGAGTGGCCAAGCTGAACGTTGAGCGTGTTCGGCCCACGCCACGTGAACACATAGCGGTTCTCCGTGCTACCGAAGACAACGAGCGGTCCCATGACCGTCGCGCCGGATACCTCCACGTTCGGCTGTTGATAGACGATCGCTGCCCACGTATGCCCCAACGCCAACCGCACGTCGGCGTAGCGTTGTCGGTGCTCGGCCTCGCTATAAGAGAGCTGCACGCGGTCCAGGGGGGTCACGTACACTTGCCACGCGCGCCCGGACACCGAAGAGCGGGATGCGCGCAGCGTGGCCCAACCGACGGAATAGCCCAGGTCGAGGAAAGTTGCGCCCCGATCGTCTCTGGTCAGCCCGAAGAGGGGACCGCGCAGGCCCTGCGGGAAGAGAAGACCTGACTGTCCTTCGGCGGTGGCGCGAAGGCGGTCGAGCCGCGCGCGGGAGGCGGGCAAGATCTGATTGGGGTCGAGCAACGTCAGAGCCAGCTGCCGAGGTTGCCAAACGACCGCGACCCCCAGCCTTCCCCGTAGCTGCTCGAGCGTCATGTACGCGACCGGGGGTTCCCGCAGTCCCACGAGCTTGAAGATGGGCGCCGCAGGCAGAACGAGGACCTCACTGTCATCCCTCGACTCAGCGAGCACGAGGACAGCGCCGATCCCCTCCAGCCGAACCTCGACGAGCAAAGTCTCCGTGGGGGCAGTCGCGGGCGCCGAGCCGCGGGGAGACTGAGCGAGCCGGGATGTCGTGATGGTTCCGCAGTAGGCCGGCTCACCTGAGGCGATCCACCAGATCAGCGCGCACCAGGCCAGGGCGAAAGCCGGGCCGCGCGGCAACGTCCTGATCACGGCGCCACCACCTTCGTGATGTACCGGGTAGCGAAGTCAAGCCGCGTGACGACTTCGTTCGGCTTCGTCGGCGTCTCTGGAACCACCGGCTCAAACAACGTGACGAGCCGCAGTACGGCCCCCGGTGCGAGGCGCTCACGGACCAGGATGCGGAGGGTCTGCGTTTCTCCGGGCCCGAACTGAAACAGTCGGGGGCTGACGATCGCGTCAACCGGAGCACCCAGCTGGACGTTCCCGTCGACGACCTCCCCATGCCTGAGCTCGACGCTCACGCGCAAGAGCTCCGTGGACCGGTTCCACAAGGTCGTCTTCGCATACCCGTCTTTGAGCTCGACTATCGGCTGGACCTGCCCCCAGCTCACGTCGGTCGGAGTTATCAGGGCCCCGAGCGCGATCCCGGCAGGAACAAGAGCGGACAAGAGCCACCGGCGAGCGCCGAGTCCCAAGCCTCCGCTTCTCATGACGGTCCCTCCGCGTGTAGGCTTGCTGCACGACGAAACGGGCGAACCTACCGCCATGACATGGGGAGCACACTACGCTGGGAGGATGAAACGGCAGCCGAGCCCTTAGAGTGAGACGCTCGTCGTAACCGCTTACTCCTTAGAGACTACCGCAGTGGTGGGAAGGTCTCTGGACGACGATGAGAGGGTTCTTTGGCGTGCATGTACGCCGCGATCTGGAGCCGGCTGTGTAGCGCCAGCTTTTCCAGGACGTTATGCACGTGGCTCCTGATCGTGTGCGTGGCGAGGTGGAGCCGGTGTGCGATTTCCTTGTTGCTCATCCCGGCCGCGATCAGATCCACCACCTCCCGTTCCCGCTTCGTCAACTGCACGGCCTTGAGCGCTTGGTCCTCGCCCCGGAGCACCGCCAGACCGGCAATCTGAGAGAAGAGCGAGACTGTCAGGGGAGGCGGGAGAATGTTGGCGCCTTGTGCCACCGAGCGAATGGCGTGGAGGAAATCGTCTAACGTGGCGGCTTTCAGGACGAAGCCAGACACGCCGGCTTGCACGTACTGCACGACGTCTTCGTGTATGGGGAGGAGCCCCATCAGGATCACCTTCGTCTTGGGAGACGCCTGGCGCACCGTTTGCGCCAACTGCAAGGCGTCCCCGTTTCGCAATGCCTGATCCACCAGAACTACGTCTGGCTTGGCTGCCGGCACTCGTCGCAGCGCCTCCTCACCATCTGCCAGAGCCGCGACCACCGTGAGATCGTCCTGGGCGTTGAGCATCCCAGCAAGGCCGTCGCGGAACAGGCGGTTATCATCGATGACAAGGAGGCGGAGCTTCACAACAGGCTGGCGAGGCAC
>MNIR01000002.1 GCA_001919865.1 Gemmatimonadetes bacterium 13_1_20CM_4_69_16
CGCGCGGCGACCTCGACGTCGTGATCACGCATGCGCCCAGTCTGGAACAGCGGCTGCTCCTCGCGCCGGGCCACGTGCTACTCGCCTGCCCGTTCGTCGCCAGCCGATTTGCAATCGTCGGCCCGGCGGCCGATCCCGCCCACGTGGGCGCCGCGCCGAGCGCGGCGGACGCCTTTCGGCGCATCGCCGCCGCAGCCGGCCCGTTCGTGTCGCGGGGCGATTCCTCGGGCACCCACGTGAAAGAGCTCGCCCTGTGGCAGGCGGCGCACCTGCGGCCCGCCGGCGCTTGGTACATCCAATCCGGGGCCGACCAGGTGACCACGCTGCACGTGGCCGACGAGCGCGACGCCTACGCCCTCGCCGATCTGCCGACGCTGGCGAAGCTCACCGGCCTGCGACTGCATGTCCTGTTCGCAACCGATACCGCGCTCACCAACCCCTACACCCTGTACGTCGTGAACAAGCCCGGCCCCCGGGCCACCGCCGAGGCCTTCGCCCGGTGGGCGATGAGCGTGGCGCGGCCGCGCATCCTCGAGCTGCGTCTGCCCGACGGCACGCCGGGGTTCGTAACACGCGGCGGGGAGTGCGCCGCGCCGGATACGACCGCGCGGTCGGCCGGCGCGTCGGCCGAGCCCCGCTCAGAACGCGCACTAGCGCCACCGGTGGCACCGGCTCCGGCCGCCGTGCTGCTCGGCCGCTGGGACTATTTCCCAGCGTCGCGAGCGCCGGCGACACAGGCCCCTGCCCTCGGTGGCGGACTCCAAGTCACGCTCGAGTTCGATTCCGTGAGCGGCGGCACCGCGTACGGCCGAGTGCGGCGCTGGTTCGCGGGCGACGTGGGGATTTCCCCACGCGCGTTCGGTCAGGTGGTAGGTCGCGTGATCGGCGGGGAGGTCGAGCTGACGCTATCGCGCCCGCGGCTGATCATCGTACAGGCCGCCCTGGTCGGCCGGGACACGCTGGCGATCACGACGTCCCGTATCGGCAGCGATCCGGGGCCCTTCGCCCAGGACCCCGGAGCGAAGTTCGTCAGGACAAACGCTACGGAGTGACGGTAACGGAGCGGAGCCCGGGCGGCAGGTCCGCAAAGGATGCGTCCGCCACGTCCAGGATCGTCCCGCTGTACGACGTGGTCCGGCTCGCGTCGGGGACCGTGATCGTCACGAGGACGCCGTTCGCCAAATTCCCGGTAACAATCACCCGCCACCGCGCGAGTGTCTGGCGCTGAGCGAAGACGCGATAAGGCGAACCCGTGGTCGCCTGCACCGTGTCGATACGCGCGCTCGAGTCCGTCCCGGCAACCTCGAGGAGCATCGCCCGATCGTTGGTCCCCGCGTTGGATAGCTGCAGGGAAAGATTGCCCGAAGGCGGCGCGGTGGTGTCGCTACATTGGTTCAGCGCGAGGGCGAGCACAACGCCGAGCCCAGCGACCCGCTTGATCATGGCCGCCTCCCGGTTCCCGACACCCGCGTCGAGGGGGCCGGCGCCGAGAGGTTGCCGGTGCGCGAGAGCCACCTGAGCAGGTCGCCCAGGTCGAACGTCCCGTTGCGATTGCCCTGCAGGTCGAGGTAGCGGCGCTGATCGTCGGAGGCCGGGGCGGGCCCCTGGAAACCGACGTTGAGCGCCTGCTTCAGTGTGAGCGCCGGCTCCACAACTTGCAGGGTCAGTGTCCGGCGCGCCGTCTTCGACCCGTCCGTGACGCTCGTCCGGAACGTGTATGTGCCTGTATCGGTTGGCGCGCCGCTCAAGGCCCCGCTCGACGACAATGCCACGCCCAGTGGTAGGGCACCCGAGTCGGGTTGGGCCCAAGTATACGCCCCTGCTCCGCAAGCAGCGGTGAATGCAGCGGCGTAGGAGTACCCCCACTGCGCGGCGACCAACGGTGACGTGGTGGTGACCGTGAGCGTGTCGCCTCCAATGCGCAGGAAGAAGCGCATCGCGCCGTTCGGTACGACCTGCGTGATCGTGTCGATCCCGAACCCTGGACACCCACCGCCGTTGAGCGCGCTGTTGGGCGTGGTGGTCAGGCTGAAGGTCTGGTTCCCCAGGATTCCGGGATACGGGTCCCCCGCGTCACCCCGGTCAGCGCAACCCTGCGCGGGTGGAATGCAAGTGGTCGCCGGGTTCGCGTCGAGATTGGCACGCGCGTCCGCCTGCATCAGCTCGAGCCCGTGGACCGGACCGACGTTCACGGCATTATTGCCCAAACGGAAGCCGTGGTTGGCGATCTGCTGCGAGTCCACGTGCCAGATGAGCAGCCCGCCACCACACTGGGGGGGCGTGGCGTTCTGATACCATACCTGGCAGGCATTGCGAATCAACGCCGTGTCGGCGTCGACCGCCTGCCTGTTGTCGAGCACGAAGTATTCGCCGCGCGGGTTCGACCCGGTGGGACGCACCACGAACGCCGTGTCGGAGCTCGGCGCCGCACCGAAGCTGTAGCTGCCCGTGGCGGTGAGCGGCGCCAACGTCACCCAGCCGAGCTGGCTCAACGACCACGCATCCATGCGCGCCGGGCTCGAGGGCGAAGAGAAGTTCCCCGCCCCCATCAGACTCCAGCGGCCCACCCCTTCGGTGCTGCCACCGGTGTCGTACAAATCAGGCAGCCCGAAGGCGTGCCCGGTCTCGTGCGCCACGGTGCCGATCGGCATGATCTGCGTCGCATCGCACGAGGTCGCGCCGCCCAGGCCGCTCTGCAGCACGTAGTCCTCAACCTGGAGAAACTGGCCGGAGTGGCCGGGCCACGCGTCCTTCGTCATGTAACCGGGGAACAACGACGCACGGTGGGCCCACAGGTGGTTCTGCGGGCTGCCCTGCGGCCCGCACTCCCCCCCGACCGTCGGATGGATGAACACCACAAGACTGACGACGCCGGTCGCGGGGTCGAAACTGAACTTGGTGAAATCGATCTGCGAGTCAGCGTGCGCGAGCGCCTCTCGGAGAGCGCCTTGCAGCGCCGTGAACGCAGTGTTGCTCCACACGCCGTTGCAGTTCGCCGAGCTGAACGGATTGACCTGCCGGCATTGGGAGCTCGTGTCCCCGGTGTAGCCCACCTCCGGCTTGCTCAACGTCACCCAGCCCCAGGTCGAGCCCTGGATGTCGAGCAGCCCGTTGGACATCTGGCTGTAGAAGCTGTGATAGGTGTAGGGGCGGCCGAGCTGCGGCGTGGTGCCGAAGAACACGGCGTCGTAGTCGGACGTCGCAAACGGCGGAGCCGACGTGCCTGCGTAGGTGAAGAGCACCGCCGGCACGCTGAGTGTGCCCGAGACCGCGGCAGCACTGGGCGCGGATGCCCCCGCGGCGAGCGGTGCGTTGAGTTCGCTGAACCTACCCTGCGAGAACAAGCGGGCCCGTGTGGCCCGCACCGCGGCCGCCTGCTTGCGCCACACGCCGTCGGGCCGGAAGTCGAGGCCCGGCACTTCGCGGCGTGGAGTGGCCCGCTCCTGCGCCACGGCGACCGCCGGCGCGCCGAGCAGACCGGCGAACAATACAGCAAGCAAGCGATGATGCATCACGCGCGCGTCGAGGGAATTGGGTCCGGCAATCTACCCTAGCGCGGGAGGCTGGTGGAAGCTGTGTGCCCCCTCACACCGCGGCGCGCGAGCAGCAGGCCAATGCCCATGAACCCGATCACCCCGCCCACCACCTTGGCTTCGTATCTCCACGGGTGCACCTCGTCTCCGGGTGGAACGAAGCCGAGCACGATGGAGAAGGCGACGGCCGCGAGGCCCACTACCCCGATCAGCGCCGTAACCGCGGTGCGGGTGCGCCGCAGCCGCAGGTAGGCCGCGAAGAGGTACAGATAAGGAATGAAGAACAGGATCAGCGTGGTCTGGGTGAGCACGAGGTACGCGTTCTTCACCGTGGACCCGATCAGGCTCGCGACCACGAAGAGGGTGGCGAGGGCTCCCTGCACCAGCAACCCGACGTAGGGCGTCTGCCAGCGCGGATGGATCCGGCCGAACGCCGCGGGCAGGGCGCCATCCAACCCCGCCACGAACGGCAACCGGGCCGAGCCGGCGAGCCACGCGCCCACGCCGCCCAGGTTGCCGAGCGCGAGCAGGATCGCCACCACCGCGGCGATCGGCGCGAGCCAGGGCACGCCCAGCCGGTCCACCAGTGCCGCCGTCGCCTGCGGCATGCCGTTCGTGATGCTCACCGTCGTGGCCGGCAAGGCCACCAACATGGCCGCCGTGCCGAGTACGTACAGCGCCACGATCGCGAACCCCGAGACGACGACGCCGCGACGCAGCGTCGCGGCGGGGTCGTGGATTTCGTCCCCGAGGGTGGGGGCGAGCTCGAGCCCGGCGAGCCCGAACGTCATCGTGGCGAAGAGATTGATCGACGCCAGGTCGAAGGTCGAAGGCAGGAGCCCCCGGGCGCTGAATGGCGTCGCGCTGCCGCGCGTCACGAGCGACCAGGTCGCGAGCGCCACGAAAATGAGCGCCGGCAGCCAGGTGCCGTAGCCCCCCAGGTTCTGGAGCCGCTTGCCCACGCGCAGGCCCACGACGTTCATCCCCACCGCGAGCCACAGTCCCACGAGCGACAGCACGGCGATGAACCGGCCGTCGTCGCCCAAATGCACGAACCGCGGTCCGCCGGCGTAGGCGGCGATCGCGGCCGTGGCGACGAGCAGCGACGGGAAGTAGAAGAGGTTGTTGACCCAGTAGCCCCACCCCGCCACGAAACCGTGCCGCAGCCCGAAGGCGCGCCGCACCCAGCGGTAGATGCCGCCGGCGCCGGGATCGATGTCGGCCAACTCCCGCACCGCCACCGCGGACGGCAGGAAGAAGACCAGCATCGCGACCACCCACAACAGCAGGCTGGCAAGCCCGAACTGGCTTGCCGCCGTGGTCAGCCAGCGCAGCCCGACGATCGCGGTGATGTTGAAGAGCACCACGTCGCGGAGCCGCATGACGCGAGGAAGCTGGGTCACCCGCCCGCCGGCGAAGTCCCGCCCGCCAGCCGCCGCGCGGCGCTACGGGACGGTCGCATGTATCCGGGCAACGAGCCAGCCGATGGCGCTGCCGAGCACCGCCCCGCCGATCACGTCGGTCGGGAAATGCTTGCCGCCCGCCACGCGCAAGGCGGCGACGCTGGCCGCTCCCGCGTACATGAGCGCCGCGTTCCTGGCGCGGTGCGGCAATTGCTCGCGCTGGGCCATCACGAGATACGATGTCGCCGCAGCGAACGCGAGCGATGCGTGCCCTGACGGGAACGATTGACGGTTCTCCCGCTGGGACGCCGCCGCCACGGCATCCGCCGTGTAGAGCACCGGGCGGCTGCGGTGCACGATGACCTTGAGCCACGCGGTCGTCGCCTGGGTCCAGGCAAGCGAGTTGAGCAACACCGCGGCGTTGCCCCGCGCCTGTGCCGCGTCGAGCCCGTGTAGTGAGGCGAATGCCGCGGCGCCGACCACGCCGCCGAGCAGGACGGTGCTCCCCGTCGCCGCAGTGGCGGAGGCGTTGTGCAGCGCGGCGCGATCGATGCCCGGCACCGACGCCGGGTCGCACGGCAAAGCGCACGACGGCAGCCCATGCGGCAACTTGAGCGCCATGGGAAGGACGGCGAGCACGCCCGCGGTCCCGACGGACCCCGCGTCCCACCAGGTCACGCGGTACGGCGTCTGACCCAGCGCCGGCCGGGCGGACGCGAACAGTAGCAGGACGGCGACCGCCGAGCGGGGCATGCGGGCTCTCGCGTGAAACGTTGGTCTGGAAGTTACCGTACTCTGGGCAACGTGGCCTAACTCACGTCCGTGCGAGACCTTGCGGTTTCGCGGTAGCGCCACTACTCTCTAGGCTGCTGTTTCCACTCCACAATGTCTGGGGGCCCCGTGAGTACCGAGACCCTGCAGCACGTCGCGCTCTTCGACAAGTGCAAGAACTTCACGCGGGCCGATGAAGTGCGGGCGGCCGGTTTGTACGCGTGGTTCAAGCCGATTTCGCAGTCGGAAGACACGGTCGTGGTGATCGAAGGCAAACCGCGCATCATGATGGGCTCGAATAACTACCTCGGCCTCACGCATCACCCCGAGGTGCTCGCCGCGGCAAAAGAGGCCCTCGACGAGTTCGGGTCCGGGTGCACCGGCAGCCGCTTCCTCAACGGGACGCTCGAGCTGCACTGCCGGCTCGAGGCCGAGCTGGCCGAGTTCTTCGGGAAAGAGGCCTGTCTCGTCTTTTCGACCGGCTACCAGGCGAACCTCGGCGTGATCTCCGGGCTCGTGGGCCGGGGCGACGTCGTGTTCCTCGACAAGCTCGATCACGCGTCGATCGTGGACGGCGCGAAGCTGTCCTACGGTGAGACCGAGCGGTTCAACCACGGGGACTTGGCAGGCCTCGAGCGCCGACTCCAGAAGGTCCCGGTCGGGACGGGCGTCATGATCATCGTCGACGGCGTCTTCTCGATGGAGGGAGACATCGCCGACGTGCCGAACCTGCTCAAGGTCGCCCAGAAATACGGCGCCGCGCTCGCGCTCGACGACGCGCACGCCGTGGGGGTGCTTGGCCCCAACGGGGACGGGACCGCGGCGCATTTCGGTGTGGCCGAGGACGTGGATCTCATCGTAGGCACCTTCTCGAAGTCACTCGCCTCGATCGGCGGGTTCGTGGCGGCGTCGGAGGACGTCATCGATTATCTGCGGCACTACTCGCGGCCCCTGATGTTCACGGCGGCGCTGCCGCCGGCGAACACCGCCGGGGTGCTCGCCGCGCTCCACGTGCTGCGGCGCGAGCCCGAGCGCCGGGAGCAGTTGTGGGCCAACACCCGTCGCCTGCAGGAAGGGTTGCGGTCGCTCGGCTTCGAAATTGGGCCCACCGAGACGCCGATCGTCCCGTTCCTCATCGGGGACTTCGAGAAGACGCTGACGTTCTGGCGTAAGCTATTCGACGCCGGCGTGTTCACGAACCCCGTGGTGCCGCCCGCCGTGCCGCCGTCGCAGAGTCGGCTGCGGACCAGCGTGATGGCGACGCACACCGCCGATCAGTTGGACTTTGCGCTGGAGACCTTCGGCCGGCTCGGAAAAGAGCTGGGGGTCATCTGAGCGCAGTGGAGATCGCGCCCGTCAACGGCGGGCGCGATCTCGAGCGCTTCATCGCCTTCCCCTACGACCTCTACCGGGGCGACCCGCGCTGGGTGCCGCAGCTGCGCGCGGACGTGCGGACGCTGCTCTCCCCCGCCCGCAACCCGTTCTTTCAGCATGCCGTCGCCCAATGTTTCCTGGCGCGCACCGATGGCCGGGTCGCCGGACGGGTTGCCGCGATCCAGAACGACGCGCACACGCGGGAGCACCGCGACCGCGTCGGCTTCTACGGCTTCTTCGAAGCCCTCAACGACCCATCGGTCAGCGACGCGCTGTTCGATGCGGCGGCGGCGTGGCTGCGGCGCCAGGGGTTGGCCGTGATGCGCGGGCCGATGAGCCCCTCGATCAACGACGAGTGCGGCCTCCTGGTGCAGGGATTCGACACGCCACCCACCCTGATGACGTCGCATAACCCCGCCTACTACGTCGACCTGCACCAGCGCTACGGCTTCACCAAAGCCAAAGATCTGTTGATGTACGAGAGCACCACCATCCAGGTGCCCGAGCGCATCGTCCGCGCCGCGACCGTGATCGCCCAGCGCAAGGGCATCACGCTGCGGGCGCTCGACATGAAGCGCTTCAAGGCCGAGGTCGAGCTCGTCAAGGCTCTCTACAACGAGGCGTGGGAGAAGAATTGGGGATTCGTGCCGCTCACCGAAGCGGAGATCGACCACCTCGCGACGCAGCTCAAGCCGATCGTGGTGCCCGACCTCGTCTGCTTCGCCGAGCGCGCCGGGAAAGTCATCGGCTTCGCCGTGGCGTTGCCGGACTTGAACGTCGCGCTCAAGCACAATCCGTCGGGCCGCATGTTCCCCGGCATCCTCAAGGTCCTATGGCACGCCCGCAAGGTGCACCGCTTGCGGATCCTGCTGCTCGGCGTGCTGAAGGAGTACCGCAGCACCGGGGTCGACGCCCTGATGTATCACTGGATCTGGACCAAGGGGATCGCGCACGGGTTCACGTGGGGCGAGGGGGGCTGGATCCTGGAGGATAACGCGCCGATGAACAACGCCGCCGTGCAGCTCGGCTTCCAGCCGTACCGCACTTACCGGATCTACGACAAGACACTGTGAAGGCGTTCGTCACCGGCGGAACGGGGTTCGTCGGTGCCCACCTCGTTCGAGCGCTGCTCGAGCGCGGCGACGAGGTGCGCTGTCTGGTTCGCACCCCCGCCAAGGCACAGACCCTCGGCTGGAACGACGTACGCATCATCCGCGGGGATCTGGATCAGCCGGGCGCCCTCGCGGCAGGCTGCGCGGGCGCGGACGTCGTGTTTCACGTGGCCGGGCGGATCAGCGCCCGCGACCTGCGGGAATTCATGCGGGCGAACCGCGACGGTACCGCCAACGTGCTGGAGGCCGCGTCGCACGCCCCGCCGCAACGCTTCGTGCTGGTCTCGTCGCTCGCCGCGGGCGGGCCGACATCGCCGGGGCACCCGATCGACGAGGCGCGCCCCCCGGCCCCCGTCACGCCGTACGGCCAGAGCAAGCTCGCGGCCGAAGTCCTGGTCCGGGCGATGCCGTTTCCCTGGACCATCGTGCGGCCGCCCACCGTGTACGGCGAATGGGACCACGAAGTGCTGAAAGTGTTCAAGCTGGCGCGCCGGGGGATCGTCCCCGTGTTCGGTGACGGGTCGCAGGAACTGTCGGTGATCTACGCGGGCGACCTGGCGGGCGCCTTGGTTGCCGCCGCGACCTCGCCCAACGCCGCGCGCAAGGTATACTACACGGCGCATCCCGCCATCACGACGAGCCGCGAGCTAGTCCGCGCAGTCGGCCGGGCGGTGGGACGCGAGCCGCGCATCGTGCCCCTGCCCGGGCCGCTGGCCCGCGCGTTGCTCTGGGCCATCGGGACGGTCGTCCACCTCGCGGGGCGCGCCACGCTGCTGTCGGCCGACAAAGCGGACGAGTTCCTCGCCCCCGCCTGGACCTGTCGGCCCGATGCGCTGATGCGGGACGCCGGCTGGCGCGCCGCGACGGACCTGGAGGCGGGCCTGCAGCGCACGGCGGACTGGTATCGCAGGGAGGGGTGGCTGTGAACCACACGTCGCACGACGTCACGACGGCACGACCCGCGGACCTGCTGGCCGCGGCCCGTCGTGCCGTCTTGCAACGCTTCACCGCCGTCGACCTCGTCACCCTGCTGTACGTCGCGATCGCGACCGTCGCCGTGCTCGCCTTCACCGCCGACGATCGCACTGGTTGGGGCTGGTTGCTCGTGGCGCACGGGCTGCTCGTGGCGCTGGTCCTGCTCGCGCCGCGCGCGCGCGAAGCGGGGCGCCTGGGCCGCTTCCTCGGCGACTGGTACCCGATGTTGTTGCTGGGCGGGCTGTACGCCGAGGTGGGCGTGCTGAACGTGGACGTCGGCTACCAGCACGACCTCGCGATCCAACGGCTCGAGCTGTGGGTGTTCGGCTCGCAGCTGTCGTACCGCTGGATCCGCGAATGGCCCAACCCGGTGTTTTCGTGGATCATGCACACCTGTTATCTCGCCTATTACGCCATCCTATGCGCCTCGCCGCTCGGCCTGTGGTTGAGCGGGCGGCGCGACGCGGCACGGCGCACCATCTTCGCCGTGATGATCACCTTCTACCTCTGCTACGTCGTCTTCCTCTTCTTTCCCGTCGCGGGCCCGCGCTACGCGTTCGATCTCGCTCACAACACCGCCACACAGACGTGGCCGGCGCGCTTTACGCAGTGGCTGCTCGACCGCGGCGACTCTTGGGGCGCGGCGTTCCCTTCATCTCACGTCGCGGCCGCCGTGGTTGCGGCGATCTGCGCGCTGCGGTATTGGCGCGCGCTAGGGCTCGCGCTCGTGCCTCCCACGCTCGGGCTGGTGTTGTCGGTGGTGTACGGGCAGTTCCACTACGCGGTGGATGCCGTGGCGGGGCTGTTCGTGGCCGGCGCGGTGCTCGCATCCCAGTACGTCTACGGTGCAGAGCCGGAACAAGCGGGCGCGCCCCTCCCGGCAGGGAGCCTCGAGCAAGCTTGACCAGCTAAGAGGGGGCTCGGGGTTAGGGGCTGGAGATCTCCCGAGCCCCTAACCCCGAGCCCCCAGCCTCGCCGCGCGCGACGCGACGGTGTCCAAGTCGCCGCCGAGCGCGTCCATGCGGCGCTGGAACTGGATGTCGACGAGCAACAATCCCACTACATACGCCGCGAGATTCACCGCGAAGATCACGGTGAAGATCACCGGGTAGGGGAGCCAGATCCCGAAGTAGAGCGCGAACCGCTTGACGCCGGGGTCGAGCTTGGAGCGTTCGGCGATGCTCGTCATGAGCAGGATCGCCACGAGCGCCAGCAGCGCGAGCTTGAGCGGAACGAGCCCGGCGTAGGCGAACCCGGCGAAGATGACCGCCTCCGACGCCCGATCGAGCTGGGTGTCGAGCCGCCGCCCCGCTTCGGAGGCGAGCCCGAACTCGCGCGCGATACCGCCGTCGATCCCGTCGAGCACCTGGCCCAGGGCCATCAGCCCGAGGCCCCAGCCGAGCCGTCCGGCCGCGACCGCCGCCCCGGCGGCGACGCTCGCGCCAAACGCCGCCCACGTCACCTGTGCCGGCGACAGGCCGAGCGTCAGGTGAAGGAACCGCAGCGCGGGACGGATCGCCCGGTCCAGGCCGCGCCCGATGGCGGGCGCGAAGTCATACATGACGTTTGGTCCAGTACACCAGCAGGTTGAGCGCGACGAGCAGCGCGAGCAACACCCCCTCCTTCGCCTTGTCCGGGATTCCGGTCCACCAACCGCGCGTCACCCACGACGTATACGGGTAGAACGGCATCTTCTCGAACCGGACGCTGTAGTCCATGGCCAGGTGCACCGCGAAGAACAGCAGCGGGACGACGGAGCCGAGAAACCAACAGAGCGGCAGGATCCACAGCAGGGCGACGGGCTCCTGGAGCGACGAGCGCCAGTAGTAGCCGCGCTTGTCCCGCAGCCCGACGGCGCGTAGGTAGAACGGCGCCTTCACCGCGTGGTCGACGTCCACGCCCACGCCGAAGGCGTAGGCGAGGGCAGCGTCGCGGCCGTGCAGGTCGAGCGCCTGCGCGCCGAGCGTCGTGGCGAGGATGTGCGTGAAGATCGTCACGGCGTGATCGCGCGCTCGGCGGCGGGACGCCGGTTGGACAGCCAGACGAGGCCGAGTCCCGCCGCAATCCAGGCGAGGTCACGCAACCGGCTCACGATCGCGGTGTACACGCCGAGTGCCGGGTCGAGGCCCAGCAGGCGGAACAACACGTACAGAGAGCCCTCCTTGGTGCCGACTTCGAAGGGCACGATGAAGATCACGTTCTGGATCAGCGAGGTGAGCCCGCCGATGGCGTACGCCTGCAGATAGGTGATCTTGAAGCCCACGCTCAGACCGATGAGCACGTACTCGAGCATGAAGATGGAGCGGCTGAGATACTCGAGCACGAGCGCCTGGTAGAAGCGCCGCGGCCTCTTGTGATAGAACTCCGTGATCTGCCCGTCCATTTGCGCGAGCGTGGCGCGCGTGGGCTCGAGTCGCCGCGCGAGGCGATCGAGCAACGGGATGCGATGCATCAGGTTCAGGGCCTGCTCCAGCACGCCCCGGCGGTGTCCGGTCAACAGGAGCCAGCACAGGGCGGCCAGCACCGTGAACGCCACGGCCAGCCCGGCCAGCAGCGCCGCATGCGGCGGCAGCAGCAGCGCGCCGAGCACGATGGCCGTCAGGAAGCTCAACAACATCCCCAGCGTATGCAGCATCTGGTAGGTCACGACCGACCCGGCCGCGCGGCGCACACCGAGCCAGCGCGACGCGGCCGCGATCTTGAACGGCTCGCCGCCGACGTTGACCATGGGCGTCACGAAGTTGAGCGCGAACCCGGCGGTGGTGATCGCGTAGGTACGCCAGAACGGCGGGCGACTCGGCTCGTCGGCCATGATGAGCCACCAGGCCGCCGTATTGCAGGCGTACACCACACCATAGAGGCAGAGGATCGGCAGGAACATCCAGCCCGTTTGGGCCGCGTCGGCGAGCAGCTTCCCCACCCCGATGCGGGTCACCAGGTACGCGAAGACCGCCGAGCCGCCGAGGAACAGCAGGGCTTGGAGCTTGCGACTCACGCGCCGTCCGTGATCGCGACCGTCTTGCCGGTGCGGGCCGCTGCGTACGCGTGCTCCACGACGACCGCCACCCGTCGAATGTCGTCGAGGTAGGGCGCCGTGGCGCGGGCCGGGTCGCCCCGGTCGAGCGATGCCACGAACGACGCGAACAGCCCCGCGAACCAGCGATGGTACGACGTCTTGTCGAGCTCGGCCGCGTAGTCATGCCGCTCGAGGCGACCGTCGCGCTCGAGCCGCAGCTCGCCGCCCACCCACTCGATCGCACCACGCTCCCCGACGAACCGGATACGGCTCTCTCGCTGGCGCGCGGCCCACGTGAAGAACATCGTGACCAGCCGCTCGCGATACTCGAAGCGCAGGGACGCCGTGTCCTCGACGTCGTAGCTGTGGTGACGCAGCCGGCCGGTCCACGCATTCACGGCCGCCGGAAGCCCCGCGATGTCGAGCAGCTGGTAGACGAGATGGGTCCCGTGGTCCAGCAGCACGCCGCCCCGCCCCGTGGCGCTCGTTCCGCGCCACGGCGTGGAGTCGGCCGTCCCGGCAAACCCGGCGTCGGCCGCGAGCCGGTGGACCGAGAACTCGGCGAGGTGCCAGCGCCCGATCGCGCCGTCCTGCAGCCACTCCTTCACCTTCACCCACACCGGATTGAAGCGGTACTGATGGCACGGCATCACGATTCGGCCGCGGGCCCGAGCCGCGACGGCGAGGCGGTCCGCTTCCGCGCGCGTGACCGCCACGGGTTTTTCACACACCACATGGTAGCCCTGCCCGAGGCCCCACAGCGCGAGGTCGAGGTGAGACGCCGTCGGCGTGCAGATGTCGATGAAGTCGAGCGGGCCGAGTCCAGCCAGCTGGTCTCGGTGCGACAGCAGCGGGATCCCGTCCACCGGCGGGAGGGCGGGCGCGCTGTCCACGACGGCGACGATCTCGACTCGCTCGCGCACCCCGGCGGCCGAGAGCAGCGCGGGGAGATGCGACTGGCGCGCGATGCCGCCCGCCCCGATGACGGCGCCACGGTACCGCGGCACGTCAGGTGACGCGGACGTAGGCATGGCGCTCGTGCTCGAGGAGGTCGGCGAGCGTGGTGGCGTTCCATTCGTGCATCAGCAGCAACACCACCAGCAGCAGGCTCATCGGCACCGCTTCCGCCCAGAGAAACGCGGAGATGTGGCCCGCGACGGCCGCCGCGCCCAGCAGCCCGAAGCGGATATTCTGGCCCAGCCAGCTGCACAGCGGCAGCAGCACCCCCTGACGCTCGCGGTACTCCGCCCGGAACGCCTCGCTCACGGCTCCCCCTTCCTGCCGGAGCGGCCGCATGATCAGCTTCACCGACCGGGGAAACAGCTGCGACTGCCGCAGCACATAGTCGCGGTAGACCCGGGCCCCGAAACGCTCGAGCAGCGTGCCGCCGGCTCCGCCTTCCACGTCTTCGGGGAGGTCGAGCTCGCCCGCCTTGCCGCTGCCCACGTACAGGAAGGCGTTCCGAATGAAATCGACCGCGGCGCTCTGGTAGGTATGGGCGAGCCCCGCGCATGCGACCAGCAACGCCGCGCCGGGCCACCACACGCCGCCGTGGATCAACCGGTACATCAGGTGGAAGTAGAGGTTGACGAACCGCAGGTTGTCGCTGATGCCGTCGAGCGCGCGCCCAAAGCGAGTCGACGAGCCTCGCAGCCGGGCGAGCTGGCCGTCCGCCGAATCGAAGACGTCCGACACGATGAACAGCACGAAGCCGATAACGTCGATCCAGCGGTCCTGGTACACGAACAGGTGTCCCGCCACCAGACCGATGAGGAGCGACCACAGGGTGACCTGGTCAGGCGAAATCCCCGTCGGGTACAGCGCCCGCGCGATCCGGATCCCGATGGGCCGGAAGAATCGCAGGTCGAGCCACTCCTCGACCGCGTGTCCCTTATCCGACAAGTCGTTCGGCGGCTTCACCGAGCACATCCTTCATGATGGCGAGGGCACCCATCGCCTGGTCCTCCTGGATGACCAGGGGCGGGTTGATCCGCACTTCGGGATTGTAGATCATCGCAAGCACGCCCCGCGACAGCAACGTGTCGAAGATCCAGCGGGTCGTCTTCTTGTCGAGCAGCTGGCGTGTGCCGGGCACCACGAGGTCCATGCCAAGCAGCAAGCCGCGCCCCCGCACGTCCGAGACGATCGGCACGTCGGACTCCCAGCGCCGCAGCTCGGCCAGCATCGTGGCGCCCAGCCGCCGGGCGTGCTCCACCAGACCCTCCTCCAGGATCGTCTCGACGGTGATCCGCGCGGCCGCGGCCGCGAGCGGATTCCCGCCATAGCTCGACGAGCTGCCGCTCGGATTGGCGAACGGCTTGGCGAACGCGATCTCCTCGCGCGCGATGATGCCGCTCATCGGGAACCCGCCGCCGAACCCCTTCCCGACCGTGAGCACGTCGGGGATGACGTTTTCATGCTCGATCGCGAACATCTTCCCGGTGCGCCCGAAGCCCGTGATCATCTCGTCGCAGATCAGGAGGGCGCCCAGCTCGTCGGCGAGCCGACGGAGCACCCGCAGATAGCCCGGCGGGGGGACGATGTTGCCGGCGGTCCCCTGGATCGGCTCGACGATGATCGCCGCCACGTCCTTCGTGGTCTCGAGCTCCACCTTCTGCTTGAGAAACGCGACGCAGTGCCACTCGCACGACGGAAACGTCTTGTCGAACGCGCAGCGCGCGCAGCTGGCGTAGGGCGAGAGGTAGGCGCCGGGCAGGAGCGGCCCCAGGGCGTGCTTGAAGCTCGAGCCGAGCACCGGGAGGACACCGCTGGTCTTGCCGTGGAACCCGCCCCAGAACCCGATCACTTCCGTGTGGCCGGTGCGCGACTTCGCGAGACGCAGGGCCGCCTCGACGGCTTCGGCGCCGCTGGAGTAGAACTGCGTGCGATTCAGGTCGCCGGGCGCCAGCTCGGCGAGCAGCTTGACGAGTGCCGCACGGTGCTCGGTCGTGAAACTCCCCACGTGGATCCGGGCGATCTGTCGCTGCAGCGCCGCCACGTACTTGGGATGGGCGTAGCCGAGGCTCGCGACCCCCACGCCGGCGAGCAGGTCGACGTAGCTGTTCCCGTCGACGTCGTACAGCACCGCACCGGTACCGCGGTCGATCGCGAGCTGGCTGAACAGCGCGACGCTCTGCGTGCCGGGGGCGAGATACTGCGCCTCGGCGTCGAACAGGGCCTTCGACTTGGCCCCGGGGACCTGGATGTTGCGGAGGGTATGCGTCACGCGTGTTTCCGATGGGCGAAGCGCCGGGTGATATAGTCGCCGATGGCCCGTGCCGCCTCCTCACGGAACGGCGCGAAGCTCGGCCAGTCGTTGATGTCGATCAGCACGGGACGGTCGGGCTCGGGGAACGCCACGTCGCCCCCGAACACCTCCAGGCCGAGAATCGCCGCCGCCTCGAACGCGAGCGCCTTCAGGCGGTTCTCGTCCACCTTCGGTCGCTCTCCGGCGAACCCCGCCTCCGAGCCGTACCACCGGAAGAAACGTCCGTCCGTGACGCCGTAGAACTTCACGATCGGACCGGGCACATGCTCCTGCAACGCCACCCAGGGGATGCCTCGCGCGGTGAACGCCCGCAGCTCCTCTGCCACGCGCTCACGCGGGGCCGCGACCACGTCCTCCGGCCGCTCGGCGTGGACGTCGCCCCGCTTGATCCAGACCTTCTGGCCGTCGGGGCACAGGGCGTCGAGCTGCTCCGGCGGAGGCAGCGGCGCGGAGCTGGCGAGGATCAGGGTTCGGGGGAACGCCAGCGTGCTGTCGCCCAGGCGCTTCACCAAACGGTAGCGGTGGCAGTTGAGCGCGCTGGATGGCCGGTTCACCACCACCGCCCCGTCGGACTCGAGCGGCATGAGCTGCTCCGCGGCAAGCGACCCCTGGCACATGTTCAGGTACAGCTCCGCGACCGGCAGCTGCCCTTGCTCGACCTCGAACTCGCTGGTCTTGACGGCACGCCACCCCTTCGCCGTCAGCTCGCCCACCGTCGCGTCCAGGATGGCCGAGTCGTTCACTCGATGCTGCATGGGTGAGTACAACGGGCTGCGGTAAATCGCGACGAGTTGAGGCAAAGCGGTCTCGCTCCCCGGGTCTGGTTTCAGGCCTCGCGCGCCGCCAGCCACGCGTTGGCAGTTTGCAGATCTGATGGGCGATCGATATCGATGATACGCGGCACCTCCACGGTCGCCACCCGCGCACCCTCGGCGACCGCGGCCCTGAGGAACCGGCGCATCTTGTGCGCACCGCCGCGGACGGCGTCGATCGCGGCGCGGCGGGCCGCGGCGCTCACACCGTAGACCCCGCCGGTGACGCAGAGCGGCAGGATCGGCTCGTCGCTCACGGCCAGGACGAACCCCCCCGCCTGCCTGCTCACGTACACAGGAGACTCGTCGTCGACATGCGGCGTCACAGCGAGCACCATGTCGGCGCCCTCCGCCAGATGCCGCTCCGTGCCCCGGTAGACCGCCTGCCAGTCCTCCGGGCGCATCACGGTATCCACCATGGTGCAGAACACCGCGCCAGGCGGCACCGCGGACAGCCCCTCGACCAGCGTGTGCAGCGACGAGGGGGTGCGGCACTCGATCACCCTAAAGGGGCGTGCAAACTGCATTCCGTCAAGCAAGCGGCGGACGACCGGGAAATCCGCACGAACCGCGCACGTCAGGCTGGTGCAGCCGAGGGCCTCGAACGTCCGGAGCAGCCGCGCGATCTGCGGCTGGCCCGCGACCTCGACGAGCGGCTTGGGGAGCGTGATCCCGGCGGTCGCCAGTCGCGATCCTTCCCCCCCTGCGAGGATCAGGCCGTGCACCTTATGCGAGAATCCTTTCGATGGCGGGGAGGTGCGTGATGCGCGCGGTCGGATCCGGGCCGGCCGGCTGCGCCCGGTCCGGCGGCGCCAGCCAACAGGTGCTGATCCCGAGTCGGGCGGCCCCGCCGATATCCGCCTCGAAGTTGTCGCCCACCATCCACGCCCGGTCCGCGGGTGCCCCGAGCGCGGCCAGCGTCTCGAGAAAGATCCGGGGATCGGGCTTGGCCGCCCCCACGACCGCCGAATCGCTCACGGCCGTGAACAATCTCGCGAGGCCCAGCTCATCCAAACAAGGTGCCAGATTCCCGGTGAAATTCGACACGACACCGAGACGGTAGCGCCGCCCCACACGCTCGAGCACCGGCCGGTTGCGCTCCACAACGGCGCGGGCCGGAGCGTGGAACGCCTCCGCCATCCGTCCGGGGTCCACCCGCGCGCGGTCGGGCACGAGCGCGAGGAGCAGCCGGACCTGGGCCTCAACCATCTGCCGGAAGCCGAAGTCGCGGATTCCCGCGGCTTGCGCCAGCGCCTCGTCGGACCGCTTGTAGAGCGGATCGAACGCCGCATACTCAAGCGCGCCGCCGGCGGCTCGATACGCCGCGTGAAACCGCGGGCACCAGTGCACGCCGTCCGCGTCGAGCGTGCCGGCGAAGTCGAAGAGGACGACCTCGGTACTCCTAGTGGTGCCCGTGGGCCGTAACGTGCTCGTGCGCGCCCATCCGCATCGGCATCTGCATCTCGTGCCCGCCGCTGAGCCGCATGTAGTGCCGGTAGTCCTGCTGATAGAGCGAGTCCGTCCGGTCGGCTGGCGGCCACTCGACGCCGCGGTCGGGCACGAACAACCCGCCCACGACCCCCATCCCGCCGTCCGGAACGGCCTGGCCCGTGGGATTGTCGTAATAAACAGTCACGCGGTACCGGTGGTCCGGCACGACGTGCACCCCGAGCCCGGTCCACCCGTACAGCCGACTGGTCGGGACGGACGCGATGTGCCCAGTCGAGTCTGCGACCGGCGCCGCTTGGTAAATCACCTCGCCCGTGGTCGCGTCGACGAACTCGATGAGGCGGCCGTAGTCGTGCATGTGGCCCCCCAGACCGACGATCTTGCCCGGCACGCTCGGGCTCCCCGTGTACGAGCGCGATGAGCGTCCCGCGGGCAGCGCAAAGGACTTGTCGCCCACCGGAAACGCGACGTCCATCTGCCAGGGTGACGCCCGGAACAGCGGCCACGGCCGCCCCACGGGGGTGAAGTCCATGAGGAGTCGCACCCGCGCGTGACGGTAGGTCGTGGGCGTGGGGTTCTCGATCATCGCGCTCGCGACGACGTGCTCGCCCCGTTTGAGCGGCAACCCGAACAGCAGCCCCGGCAGCCGCACTGGGCCCGTCTCGCGTCCCGCGGCGAGCAGGCGGCGCGAGATGGGGAGAAACAACTCGCGATGGTCCGGGTCGATCAGGTTGAAATGATGGATCAGCTCGTCGGGCAGCTCGTGGTCCGCGCTATCCACTACTTCGACACGAAAGCCGTGGATGTACCCGTCCACCGGGAGCTCGAGCGTGGCGATGGGCGGCTGCGCCAGCTCGTGGTGCGACGTGTGCGCCGGGAGGTCCACCGGGGCGAGGTCGATAACCAGCACGCCGCGGTCGCGGTCGCTGAAAATGCGCGCGTCGGCGGCGTCGCCCGGCGGCACGGGCCGGTGCCGCTCCCCGGGCCAGAGGGCGAGCAGGAGAGCGAGCGGGAGGCAGCGACGTCCTGTCATGGGGGGGAATTGTAACAGGCGCTCGCGACCCGGGGCAACGGACCAGCCTTCTTGGTCCCCTCAAGGAGCTGCAGGGCCAGCGAGCCGGGCTGCGTCGCCCGAGTGGACCCGGTTCACGGCCGCCACCACCGCGGCCGGCTGCTCCTCATAGAGGAAGTGGCCCGCGCCGGGCACGGTGTCCACAGCGAACGAGTTGAGCAGACCGGCGAGCGTTGCCACCTCCTCTGGACTCACGCCGGACCCGCGCCCTGCAGTGCCCACGACGAGGCGCACCGGGCAGCGGATCTCGCCGAGGTGCGGCGCGAGCCGCTCGCGCTCGCGCGCCTGCGCCATCGCCAGATACGCCTTGAGCGTCCCGTCCAGATCGCGCGCGGCCCCGGCCGTGTAGCCGTCCACGACCTGATCGGTCACCCACGTCGTATCGCCCGACGCGGCGATCAGGCCGCGCCGGACCTTGGCTCGGACCAATCGCGTGCCGCCGAACAGCTTGATCCAGGGTGCGAGCTGGATCGCCCGACGGAAACCGCGGGTCGTAGCGGCCTCGGCGGGGCCGCCGTCGAGCGACACGATGCCCCGAACCAGATTGGGCCGCCGATACGCGAGCCGGTAGGCGATTGCGGCGCCGACCGAATGCGCGATGACGATCGCGTCGCTAACGCCCAGGAGGTCGAGTGCGGCGGCCACTCGATCGGCCTGGGCGGTGAGCGAATAGTCGGCGTGCTCGGGCCGGGCCGAGGCGCCGATCCCGAGCGGCTCGATCACGATCGTGCGGTACCCCGCGTCGACGAGCCTCGGCAGCACGCTGCGGTAGCCAAACGCCGATCCGAACAACCCAGGAATGAGCACGACGGGGTCGCCCGCTCCGCCGACCGTTACCCGTACCGACTCGGCCGGCGCGAGGGCGATTGAGAATGCGCGCGACGTGTCCGCGAGCAGCAGCAAGGCAAGGAGCCACATCGGTCACTCCGCAGGAAGAAGACGGCGCGCGACGGTGAGCCCGACGAGCGCGACGGTGCTGACGAGCAGGAGCCAGGTCGGCATGTGCACCAACACGCCGAACCCCGCGATCAACAGCAGGCGCGGGAAGCGTCCGAACGCAACGGCTGCGAGGAACTTGGGGAGTGGGTAGCGCGAGAGCGGCGCGAGAATCCTGACCGCGGAGTCCGGGATCGGCGAGAATATCACGATCGCCGTCGTCCAAAAGGGCGCGCGCGAGAACGCGTCGATACTCCACCGGACGCCTTTCCGAGCTTTCAACGCCGAGAGCTTCGGCAGCTCGGCCGCCCAGTCGACCAGCCGGTAGTTGACCGCCTCGGCAAGCGACGCGGCCGCCGTCCCTACGAGCGCCAGCACCCACCCCGGGTAGAAGCGAGCGTAGTAGAGGAGGGTCGCTTCGAACGCGGTCGGCAGCAACGGCGAGAGCGGGCCGTGCACGAACAGCGCGAGCAGGAAGAAGGCGGCGAGCTTCACGCGAGCAGTCCCGCGTAGCGCCACACCACGACCGCGAACACGGCGCCTTCGAGGATCCATGCCCACCGCTGCCGGTAGTAGCCCGCATACATCGAGCGGCCCCAGTAGCCGGTGTTCTTCCACAGGTCGAGGGAAAAGCGGCGCTCGCTGAACGGCAGCAGGAGCGGGATGCCCGTGTCGGTCGGCAGATCGGCCACGACGTGCAGCACGATGCTCGCGAGGGCGAGTACGCCGAGCCACGGACCGAACACGACGGCGGCCAGCGCGCCGACGCCGGCACAGAACGGCAGGCTGTGACTCCAAGTGCCGTGGAACTCCGGGCGAGCCCAACCGGCCCGGATCAGGAGCGAGTCGGCGTTGGGGAGGAATTGCGCGGCGGCGACCACGGCGAAGGTCTCCGCCCGCGGATCGATCGAGGCGATCGCCAGGGCGATGCCCAGGTGGCCGAATTGCATCGTGTCTCCCGGAAAGGATCCGGGGACACATTGGCCTCAGCCCTTCAAGCCAGTTTCAAGTGGAGCGATTCTCGCGGTACCGCTTGGCCTGCCCCGGCGTGACCATTTCCTGGAGCAGCACGCTGCGAACGATCGGCGCGGCGAAGACGTAGCCCCGCGCGTCCGCCACGAGCCAGCGCTCCCACTCGAGCAGGTCGAGCCCCTGTTCGACGGCGACGCGATCGAGCCGGGTGGCGCGCGCCAGCTGGCCGGCGTCGGCCCGCTCCTCCAACGCCGCCGCGGCGCTCAGTACCTGCTGCGCCGCCGGCGTGAGCTGGCGAAAGCGTTGACAGATCACTCCCACCGCGGCCGGCGGGAGGTCGTTCGGAAGCGAGTCGACCAGGGTGCGTTTGGGCGACGGCCACGCGGCCGCATCCGGCGCGAGCTTGTACCCACCCGCCACGGCCTCGAGCAGGGCCGCGGCGAGAAGCGGAATCCCCGCCGTGTCCCGCTCGACGCGGCGGGCCAGCCGCGCGGCCTCGGCCGCGTCGTAGCGAGGGAGCGCCCAGGCGACGAGCGCCTCCAGCGCGGCGCTGTCGAGGCGCCCGAGCCGGACGACCTCGCCCTCCAAGTCGCGCCCGAGGCGCGCTCGCAGGTCGTCCAGGCGCCCGCGCTCGGGGGAGCCCCGGGCGAGTCCGAACAGCAGTAGCACCGGTCGCCGCGCCGTATCGCGCGCCAGCGCGGGGAGCGACTCAAGCGTCGCGGCGTCGATCCAGTGGGCGTCGTCGAGCGCCAGCAGGACCGGCCGCTCTGCCGCCGCCGCGACGAGTACGTCTCGCAACGCCTCGGCCACAGGAGGCCCCGAACCCGCGACACGGAACCGCGCCGCCAAGTCCGGGGCGAGGAACCCGAGCGCGGCGAGCGAGCCGGGCGGCGCTCCCGCGAGCCCCGGGGCTTCCGCGAGGCCGGCCGAGAGCAGTCCCGCGACCGCGCTCCACGACTTCTCCTGATCGGCCGCCACGGCGCGAGCCACTGCGACCGTCGCGTCATCGAGGCGAGCGCGGGCGACGAGCTCGTCAATGAGCCGGGTCTTGCCCTCACCGGGCTCGCCCTCGACGAGGAGCAGCTGCCCCCGTCCGCTCCTGGCCCGTTCCCACGCCGCCGCCAATGCCGCGAGCTCGGCGCCCCGGCCGCACAGCGGCGGGCGCGGGCGCGCAGCCTGCGGCGCCGCCAGCACCCGGCGCCCGACGCGCGCCTCCCGCAGACGGTCGAGTAGCCGCGCGGTGTCGGGGCCGGGCGCCGTCCCCAGCTGCTCGCGCAGCGCTCGGGCTAGATCGTCGGCCACGCGCAGCGCCCCGGCTCGGTCACCGGCGAGTGCCAGGGCGCGCATGGCGGCTCGTGCGGCCGGCTCGGACGTAGGATCCAAAGTGACTGCCCTGAGGGCGGCGGTCACGGCCGCGGTCGCGTCGCCTTGTGTCAGCAATCCGGCGGCGTGCCGCACCAAGGCGTCGATGCCCTGAGCGCGCCACCGGACCCGCTCGGCGCCGAGCCAGCTCTCGAATTCGCTCGCCCCGGCGATGGAGAGACCCTCGAGGAAGTCCCCTTCCACGAGCGCCGCGGCCCCCGGCCAGTCGTTCTGCGCGTACCGCTCGGCGAACTGGTCGCAGTCCAGTGCGATCGCCGTCGCGCCGAGGCGGATCTGGTCGCTATCGGCGGGCACCTGATCGTCGCCGAGGATGCGGCGCAGCACGCGTAACGCCTCGCTCAACGAATGGCGCGCCTGGCGCTCGTCGCGTTCGCTCCACAGCAATCCCACGAGGTGCTCGCGCGTGCGGCTGCGGCGCGGGCTCCGGGCCAGGTAGACGAGCAAAGCGAGGTGCTTGCGCCACAGTAGCTCGGGTGGAGCGTCCACGCCGTCGACCGTGACGCGTGCGGGCCCGAGCACCCGACAGTGGACGCGGGCGAGGGAAGACATCGCGCCGGATTATCGGGCTGAGTGCGGCGGAGGGCAAGCGCCGATAGATTCAGCACGCGCATGCAGCCGCCCGACTCCGCAGACGTGCAGCGCGCCATCGGCGATCGCTACGAGCTGCTCGCTCCCGTGGGCGCCGGTGGCATGGGCTTCGTCTACAGCGCGCGCCACCGCGCGCTCGGTCACATCGTGGCGGTCAAGGTGCTGCCACCCGAGGTCGCCGCCAGCGAAATGCGGCTCAAGCGGTTCCAGCAAGAAGCCGCGCTGGCGGCGTCCCTGGCCCACCCGCATATCGTGCCCGTTTACGACTTCGGCTCGCGCGCCGGGATCACGTTTCTGATCATGCCGTTCGTGCGGGGTGTCACCTACGAGAGCGTGCTCGCGACGAGTCGCCCGCCGCTCGCGCGGGGCCTGCGCGTGGCGCGCGAGGTCGGCGCGGCGCTGGACCACGCCCACCAGCGTGGCGTGGTGCACCGCGACGTGAAGCCGGCGAACATCCTGATCGACGAGGACTCGGGCCGCGCGCTCCTCGCGGATTTCGGCGTGGCGCACGTGGTGCGGGCGGCGAGCTCCGCGCTCACCGCGCCGGGCGTACCGATCGGCACGCCCGGCTACATGGCGCCCGAGCAGGAGGTCGGGAGCGAAGAGCTCGACGGTCGGGCGGACCTCTACTCGCTGGCCGTCGTGACCTTCGAGGCGCTCACGGGTACGCGGCCCGCCCGTGGCGCTGACCGCACCACGCTGGCGCGTTCGCTGCGCGGCGCCCGTCCGGAGGTATCCGCAGCCGTGGCCGCGGCGCTCGTCGCCCCGCTCGCCCCTGAGCGCGACCAGCGGCCCGGGACCGTCGCGGCGTGGCTCGCGGCGGTGGACCGGGCCGGCGCGCGTCCCTGGCGACGGTGGGGCACGGCGGCGGCGACCATTGCGGTGGCGCTCGGCGGCGTCGGCTGGTACCTGTGCCGCGCCCACGTGCTCGGTATCTGCCGCCCACCGGCGGTCGTGACCGTCGCCGTGATGCCGTTCGCCAAGCTCGGAGGGGAGAGCCTGCCGGACCGACAGCTGATGGAAGTGTTCGCCCGGCGGCTGTCGGCCGCGCCCAACATCGTCGTCCTGTCCGGCGCCCGGGTCTACACGGAGGCCGTGCGCCGCTACGGGCCAGGCCCACTCAGCGACCCCGAGGCCGACTCGCTTGCCGAGTACTTCGGTGCCACGCACTTCATCCAACCGAGTCTCGTCTTCACGGGACCGCGCGTGCGGCTCACCGCCCAGCTGTACCGACGGCACGCGCGGGGCGCGCTGGGCAGCGGCGACTTGACCGGGCCGGTGGACTCACTCGCCGACCTGATGACGCCCGCTGGAGAGAAGGCGCTGCGGCCGATTCTCGGTCGCGCCGGAGGACTCGGGCCCGGGAGGACCTGCCCCGCTGGCTTCCTGGCGTGCGCGGCCTACCTCAAAGCCGACGAAGCATTCCGCCGGGGCGACTACGAGCGGGCGGCGGCGCTTTACAACGAGGTCATCGTCCAGGCCCCCGATTTCGCCCCCGCGTACTTCGGCCGCCTCCTCGTGGTCGGCCAGACCAACCCCAGCGAGACGACGCTGCGGCAGGCGATCACCGGCGCGCGCCGGCACTCGACCGGGCTGGAGCGGGTCGACAGCCTGCTCCTCGCCGGCTACGTGCAGCTGCTCGAACGGGGCGACGGGCAACGGGCGCTCGAGGACTTTCAGAGTGCCGCCCGCGCGGCGCCGGACCAGCCGTACGTCCACTTCATACTGGGGGAGTTCTACCTCTTCTTCGGCGCGCTGTTCGAGCAGCGTCTCACCAGCGCCCGACCGGAATTCGACAGCGTCCTCGCGCTCGATCCGAAGTTCGCCCCCGCGATCGCCAACGGCATCTCGCTCGCGCACCTGAGCGGGGAGGACGACGAGGTGCGGCGCCTCATCCAGCTGTACGCGACGATCGACACGACGTCGGTGGTCGCGGAGCTCGTCCGGATCGCCGACACGGTGATCTTCCACCCGGCGGACGCGCTGCGCGTCCTGGCGGCGCCGGCGTTGGAGCGGCGTCGCTTCCCGGTGCTCGAGTTTCTGGCCTTTCAGGCCGCGCAGTTCGCCACGCCCGCCGACAGTACGCTGAAGCAATCCGTGACACGCCGCGTCATGCGCGCGCTGGAACGGCGCGCCGCCACCGAATACGAGCGGGCGCTCGCGCTCCGGTGGGCGGTCGCGGCGCACCTGCGCGCCGGCCTCAAGGACAGCGCCCGAGCTCGGATCGCCCGGGCGATGCCTGGCGGTGCCGCCCGGGCGGGCGATGCCTGGATCGCGCTCGCCCATGTGACGGGACTCGATTCGCTGGGCGATTGGCGCGGTGCGCTCCAGCGGCTCAGCGTCTGGGCCGGTTCGGCCGCCGGCGGCGGGGATGCGGCGGCGCACTGGATCCTCGCGCGGGCCGGCCGGGAGCGAGCCGCCCACGCGGCGGCGCTGCAGCGCCTCGCCGGTCCCGACAGCGCGCCGCTGCCCGTGAGCTTAAGCCTCGACCTGGACGCGCGCGCGCGACTGGCGGCGGCCGACACGGCAGCGGCGCTCGAGCTGTGGGGCCGCGCCACCCACCGCTACGCGGTGCTCAGCGCGCCGTGGGATCTCGTCGCCTCCCTCTGGCCGCTGCGCTTGGACCAGGCGCGCGTGGCCGTCGCGCGCGGCGACACCGCCGCCGCCGCGGCGGCGTGCGACAGCTTCGACGCCCTCGTAGGCTACGTGGACCAGGTCGCCCTGTCCGAGCGGGAGCGTGTGTGCCGTCCCCGCCGACAAGGTGAGAGCCGGCCTCAGGGGCCGGTCACCCGGTAGACCGGATGGATCTCCCAGAGGGCACTGACCGACGCATTGCAGCGCCCGTGTGGCGGGTCGATCGTGTCGCGCCGCCGGCGACGGGAACGGTGGTTGCCGTCGAAGAACGCCGCGCCCACGATCTGTACCTCCACCGGTCGCGCGAGCGTCCCGCTCTTCGACCGCTTCCGCCCGCGCAGCACGACCGCGAGATCCGCACGCGCCTGCCGGTACACATCGCCGAACTCCGGTGGCGGGATCTCGGCCACGATGCATGAGTCACGAGGAGCATCGCGCCGATCCGTCAGCTCGATGTGCCAGTCACCGTCGTCCTTGGACGTCTCGAGCCGGCGCACCCAACCCCGCACCGTGTAGGCGGCCAGCTCGCGCCCGGCGCGAGCGGCGCAGCGATCTCGAGCGGTGATCTCGGGTGGTTCCCAGCTCGCCAGCATGGTGGGAATCGCGACGGGCTGCGGTGGCAGCCCCACGAGGGAGGTGTCGACCTTAGCGCTCCAGCGGTAGTGCGGCTCCCGGCACGCCTGGCCCGGCGCGGCTCTCGACCACAGCGCGAGGCAGGCGAGAAGGGGGATGCGGCATGCCCCTGGGGGGCTAAGCGAACGCCGCTTCACCGAGACGCATCAGTCGTTCCTGCGCGCTCGCGGCGGCGCCACCGGGTGGCGCGGCGCGATGGTAGTAGCCGCCATCCGGCCCCAGCTCCCAGGCGGTGGGGTCGGCCAGCTCCGCCTCCAGAATGCGGTCGAGGCGGGTCCGGCAGCGGGCGTCCAGGATCGGAGCCGCTACCTCCACTCGACGACGCAGGTTCCGCGGTCGCCAGTCGGCCGACCCGATGTAGTAGTCGGGCGCGCCGCCATTCGCGAACGCGAAGGCGCGTCCGTGCTCGAGGAAGCGCCCGAGCACGCTGATCACGCGAATGCGCCCGGAGAGTCCTGGCACCCCTGGCCGCAGACAACAGATGCCCCGGACCAGGAGATCGACCTCCACCCCAGCCTGGGACGCGCGGTATAGCGCATGGATCACTTCGGCTTCCTCGAGGCCGTTCAACTTAGCGCGGATGCGCCCGCCGCGTCCCGCGCGCGCATGCTCCGCCTCACGGTCGATCAAGGCGACGACGCGTGACATCATTTCCCCTGGCGCGACGAGCAGCCGACGAAACGTGACCCCGGGGGGACGCGACGACCCGGACAACTCGTTGAACAGGTCGTTGAGATCGGCGCCGAGGTCGGGGTTGGCGGTCAGCAGCCCGAAGTCCGTGTATACCGCCGCGGTCGCGGCGTTGTAGTTCCCCGTCCCGATGTGGACGTACTGCCGCACCGTGTCGCCCTCCCGGCGCACCACGAGGCCGACTTTGGCGTGGGTCTTCACATCGACCAGGCCGTACACGACGTGGATGCCGGCGCGCTCCAGCCGCTTGGCCCATTCTACGTTGCGCTCTTCGTCGAATCGCGCCTTCAGCTCGACGAACACGAAGACTTCTTTCCCCGCCGCCGCCGCTCGAACGAGCGCGTCGACGATACGGGAGCGGCCCCCGGCCCGGTACAGCGTCAGCTTGATCGCCACCACCTCCGGGTCGTCGGCCGCCTCGACGAAGAAGCGCTCCACCGTGTCCGTAAACGAATCGTAGGGGTGGTGGAAGAGCACGTCGCTCTCGCCCACGAGATCGAAGACCGACTTCGCGGAGTCGAGGACGCGGCGTCCTTGGAAAGGGGGATACTGCAACTCGGGCCGGGCCAGGTCCGCGATCTCAAGCAGGGCGAGCGGATCCAGCAGCCCGTCCACGTCGAACAGATCCCCTGGGCCGATCGTGCTCACGCGAGCGACGTCCTCGAACTGCAGCTCGCGCAACAGCAACCGGCGCACGTCGCCCCGCATCCCATGCTCCACTTCCAATCGTACGACGTCGCCGTAGGGGCGCCGCTGCGCTTCCTCCTCAATCACGTGCAGCAGGTTCTCGGCGCGTCGCTCGTCGAGCTCGAGATCGCCGCTGCGCGTGACACGAAAGGTGTAGGCAGCCTCGACCTCGCGCCCCCGATAGACGAGATCCAGATTGGCGCGCACCACGTCCTCAAGCGGTACCAGGCCCCGGCCGTCCGGCAGGGAAACGAGGCGCGGCAAGCCCTCCGGCAGCTTGACGTACGCGAAGTGCATCGGGCCCGTCGCGGCGTCCCGCACCAGGACCGCTAGCGACAATCGCAGGTTGGCCATCACCGGAAACGGGTGCCCTGGAGCCCGCGTGATCGCCTGCGGGGTCAACAGTGGAAAGACCTGCTCCGTGAAGTAGCGGCGGAGCACCGCCCGATCGGGCTCGCTCAGCTCGCTCCAGCGCTGCAGGCGGATGCCCTGGGCGGCGAGCTGGGGCAGACAGCCCTGGAGCAGACACTGCGTATAGCGCTCCAGCTCCGAGCGCAGACGGATGAGGATGGCATCGAGCTGCTCCTGCGCGCTGAGCCCGTCCTCGCTCGCCTCTCTGCCGCCGACCTGCAGCGCGTGCTTGAGGGCGCCGACCTGGACCATGAAGAACTCGTCGAGATTGGTGCGGAAGATCGAGAGGAACCGGACCCGTGCCAGCAGGGGGACTGTCGCATCCTCCGCCAGCGCGAGCACCCGTCCATTGAACTCGAGCCAGCTGAGCTGGCTGCTCAGGAAGTGGTCGCTCGCGATCGATTGCTCGGCAACCGAGCGAGGCGGCTCGCGCAGGCCGGCGATGGTCCACTCGCGGGTGATCACGCCCGGCGAGAGCACCGCCATCGATTCCCGCGGCTCCCCTCCGCTGCGTCGCCCCGGGCCGCTCGGCCATTCGGGGACGAGCTCGGACCGTGCCGCGACGGTGAGCGCGGCGAGCGTGCGAGGCTCATGCAACACGGGCGCCCCCACCAGCTCCACGACCTCGGCCAACGGTACCCACTGGAGGTTCGTCCCCTCGACCGCCGCGAGGCCCTTGCCCAGGCGCCGCACGAGCCAGACCTCCAACAGGGGTCGGCCAGCGGCCGCTGGCGCCATCCCCAGCAGCCGTACCTGGCCGTCGGAGCTGCCGAAGGCCGTGCGTAACACGTAGCGGCACGCCTCCTCACCGCTCCCCCTCCGGACGGGCAGCATCAGCGTCCCACCCTCGTGCCGCAGCGCGATCTGCCCTTGTTCCAGCGCAAGCACCGCCACTTCGCGATTCTGCTGCACGGCGCGCGCGAGCCCTTCGCTCTCCAGCGCGCGGCTCAGCTTCTCCGCCCGCTCGAGCTTGCCGACCAGCAGCGGCCGCACGGCGTAGCCGTCGCGGAACGCGGTCACCAGCCGCTCGAGCCCGGGCCACCCCCGGCGCCGCGGGCGGATCTTGAGCTCCTGGAACGAGCGGGATAGCCCGCCGCCGCGCACCGTGACGACGTCGTAATACAGCTCGTAGACGGCCTCGAGCAGCCAGCGTGGCCGGCTCCGGCGCACGCGCCGCTCGGTTTCGAACTCGATCCGCGGCGCCAGCGCCGCAGGATCGATCAGTGCGCGCAGCCGGCGCGCCGGCTCGGACGTGCCCGCGAGCGCCGCCGCTCCGTCGAGCTCCACCACTTCGGCTTCGAACACTTCGCGCGGTCCGTCGGCGGAGCCCGGCCCCGGCGGCACCTGGAGGGTGAGGAGCCGCCGATCGTCCATGCGCGTCCTGAAGCGGCAGGTGACGCCGCGCCGCCGCAGGGTCCAGTCGGCGGCGTCGAAGTAGGCGTCCCTATGGAACAGCGTTTGGACGGGTCCCGCGCGCAGTCCGGCCGGGAGCGGCGCCGCGACGAGCCGGTTCAGCAGCTCCAGACTCGCGACCTCCCCGTAGTACTCGCGCATGTCGCTCACGGTCAGAACGCGAACCCGGCCCGCACGTACGCGCGCGTCCCCTCCACGCTGCGGGCCGCGGCGACGCTCAGCGTGTTCGTGTGGCTCAGGAACGCGAGCCAGACACCGCCTCCGACGCCGGCGTGCCAGCGATCCGAGGTCTCCCCGGCCAGGTAGACGCGGCCGACGTCGGCCAGCCCGAACACGCCCAGCTCCTCCGGCAGGAGCGCGAAGAACCTGAGGCACGCCAAGCGGAGCTCCGCGTTACCGTACACGGCGGCATCCCCGGCGTAGCGGTGCTCGGAAAACCCGCGCACCGTCGTCGCGCCGCCGATATAGGCGGCTTCGTGGAACGGGTATCGTCCCCACACCTTCTTTCCCGCCACCCGTAGCGCGAGCGTGGGCTGGAGCGGGATCGCCGCTGTGAGATAGGCGGACGCGTCGCCGTGCGCTTCCCCGAACGGGGCAGCGACATCGTACGCCGCGGGATACCAGCTCCCGCCCAGCGTGACCAGGGCGCCCTTGCTCGGAGCCCGCGCTCGGTCGCGGGCGTCGACACGGAGCTCGGCCTGCGCGCCGGCTTGCAGAAAGTCGCGGACCCCATAGGGCGGCGACACGGCGACGAACGTCCCCGAGTCGAGGGCGGTGTGGGCGTACTTCAGGAGCGGTCCGATCGAGAAGCGGGACGCGCCGGCGCGCGCGACCAGGGAGGGTGCGATGAGATACTGCTCCTGGTGAACCTTGTAATAGTCGTCCGACCGTGGGGCGGCGCTCTCGTTACCGACGCCGTAGAACCGCACGATCTCGATACCCGACGCCCGCAGCTCGAGGCCGGCGTCCAAGCCCCACACGACGTCGCGAAAGTCGCCGCTCACGGTCGTCCGAAAGCGCTGCGCCGCCGTCGCGTAGCTCACCCCAAAATTGAGCTGAGACTTGTACGGGTCTTGCCGGAAGCCGTACCAGGTGCCCGTCTCGGCGACGCCGGCGACGACGCCCAAGTCCGGGGCGAACATGAGTCGCACCGCCGGACTCCAGCGGCTGCCCCAGTCGCGCAGTTGCCGCTGCGTGGGATCGGCTCGCGGTCCGGCCCGAGCGGCGCCGCGGTCGATCGACGTGCGCGGCCCGGTGATCAGCTGGGTTGGTGTACGATGGAGGTAGAAGGAGTTCCGCCCCGCACCCCGTGCCGAGTCAACGATTTCACTGTTCCCCGCCCCGGTGACGACCCGCACGGTGATGCCGCCGCGTCCCCCTCCCCGCACAACGACGCGATCATCCCCGCCGTGGAGATACAAGCGGACCTCGCTCGTCTGCTGCGGGCGGAACGTGCGCGCGTAGTAGGTTGGCCCGTTGCGCCGCGACAGCACAACCGCCACCGACCCATCCCCCCGGCGCTCGACCTCGGCGAGGTCGGCGTCGTCGGTCGCCTGGACGTCCACCACGTCGGCCAGCAGTGCGTAATACCGATCCGACATCTCCCGCAACCGGTCGCGCCGCTGCTTGAGCGCGCGGGACAGCCGCGCCCCGTCACGCGTGTAGTACTCGGGCGGGAGGCGTCGCGCCGCCGCGTCGATCACCGGATCCGTCAAACGGGCCTGCAGCGCCGCGGCCACTGAATCCCACACCGGCTTGTCGATGTCGGTGAGTAACCGGCGATCCAGCGCCCGACCGTTCCACGTCAGCCCCACCGCGTCAGGGTATCGGTCGCCGAAGCTCACGACGTCCGGATGGTAGTAGCGGGCGAGCCACGGGAGCAGACCGTCGACCCGCGAAAACGCTTGGTCGCGATCGCGCGGGATCGGCCGCCATACGTGGACGGCGCCCTCATCGAATCTCGCCCAGCGCCACTGGTCGGGGTGCCGGTCCCAGTCGCCCACGAAGACGTCCATCAATCGGGCCGCGAGGAAGGCCCGCGAGTCCACCCGATCCCGCGAATCCCGGGTGAGGCGGTCCCACAGCTTGGCGGTGCCCACGATCTTCTCCGCCCCCTCGAACCCGACGTCCTCCTCCGGGTCCACGGTGGGTCGCTCTTCCACCTGGCCCAGCATCCTCTTGAATTCCGGGAAGGAATCGAGTCGGGCGTCGTCCGGCATGACGAAGAGTGCGGGTTCAGCGTGGGACACGCCGGCGGCGCTCAACAACGGGCCCACGACGAGCGCCCCAGCCGGATGGCTCGCGCTGATCTGATCCTGCAGGATCTGCTGCACGAAGGTCGCCCGCAGCTCGGGTGGCATAGCGGCGGCCACGTCCTTGTCGACCGAGCGGAAGACGTACACGCGACCGTCCGCGGCATGCAGCCGCAGCGACTTCGTCTGGCGCCCGCCGCCGCGCTTGACGGGCGTGAGCCCGCCGCCGAACCGCGACAGGTCGAGCACCTCCACCTGGATCGGCGTCGCCCACAACTCGCGATAGTGCGCACCGAGCAACGCCCGGTGCAGCCAACCGGCGCGGTACTGTGTGCCCGCCGTCACAGTCACGACGCCCGGCGCCGCCGCGTCACGCAGCCGCGGAGCTGCCTGCCCCGCGAGCGGTCCGCACGCGACGGTCCCCGCGGCCGCGACGAGCGCCATGCAAGCCCACGCGCTGTCGCCGCTGCTCGCCGCGGGTGTCATCGGTCACGCCCTGTTATTCGTTCCTCAGGCCGCGCAACGAGCGGTACTCGGCCGCGATCACGTGCGGGGCACCGCGCGTCTTCATCTGATCGAGCAGCGGCCCCGGGGGGGTGTCCTTGGCGAGCCGCACGAGGTATTCGAGGGTGGACCTGCCGTCTCCCGCGGGGAGAATCTCGCGGAGCTCCCACCGTTTGGCGTGTTGGTCGAGCACCGACTGGGCGGCCTCTTGGGCCGGCTCGAGTGCGGTGACGTGCACCAACAGCAACGTATTGAACGGCTTCTTGTTGGCGCGCTCGACGATGTAGCGCTGCAGCCGATCCGATGCCGCGGCCACCTTCTCGAACTCTTCCGGCGCCAGGGCGCGCAAGAGCTCGGGATTCCCGATCACCTGGTACTCCCCCGTCTTGGCATTCGGCGCCACGATCGCCTGGCCGAGCTGGAGCCGTCCGGTGAGAGTTTGGTGCGCGTAGATGTTCCCGACGTTGAAATGCCAGAGCGTCAGCAACGTGTAGTTGAACACCAGCGACATCGCCGCCGACACGACCGGGACGAACACGCCCGCGGACATCCCGACTCCGAGGGCCAGATAGACGTAGACGACGTCCTTCGTATCCCGGAGCGTGTTGCGGAAGCGGATGGCGGCGACAATTCCGCCCAGCGCGAACGCGAGGGCGAGGCTGTTCTGCACCAGAATGAGGGTGCCGGCAATCGTCATCGGAAGGACGATGACGGTCTGCACGACGGACTGGTCGTAGCCCCGGTGCTGCTTCGTTACCATGTACACCCACGCGGTGGGGAGCGCCAGCACCAAGGCTCCGAGCATGGACAGCGCCGTCAGCAGCCCGAGCGCCCGGAACCCGAGACTCCCGATCCCGGGCGAGGTCGCCGCCTCCTCGATCGCCTTGCTCTTGGAAACGCCGTGGATGGACGAGAGCTCTTGCGCGCGCGCGAACAGATCTCTTAACGGTGGGAACAGCGCGAGCAGCAACGCGACGGCGAGGCTCAGCAGCACGTAATAGGCCGCCAGCCGTACGAACGGGGACTTCCAGATGCGCGCCATACGAGTTCTTTCTAGGCGCTCGACCGCAAGCGCGCATCAAGCGCCCTGTCCTGCAGGACCAAGCTGCCCGTTGTGCAATACTACGTGTACGGACGAAGCGCGGCCAGACGCCCGGTCATCCCGGCGGGCCGGCCGCGTCGAGAATCCGCTGCCGCTGACCCGGCGTAAGCATGTCGCGCTCCACTACCTCGCGGACGATCCCCGCCACAAACGCGTAGCCACGCGGCTCGGCGGTCAACCAGCGCTGCCACTCGAGCTCATCCAACGCCGCCGCCAGCGCGTCCGCATGGAGCGCCGAGCCGCGCTCGAGCGGGGACCTGGGCACCCGACCGCCCAGGACCGCCGCCACCGCGAGCACACGCTGCGCTCCAGCGCTCAGGCGGCGGAATCCGATCCGGATCGCCGCCACCACCGCGTCGGGGAGGTCCCCCGGGAGCGTCTGGTCCAGCGTCCGAAACGGCTCCGGCCAGGCACCGGGCGAGTCACGCAGGTCGAGGCCCGCCGCCACCGCGCGCAGCAGCTCGACCGCAAGCAGGGGGATACCCGCCGAATCGGTCGCGACGCGTCGAGTCACGCGGTCGAGCTCCACCTCGCTGTAGCCGGGGAGCGCCCAGCGCGCCAGGGCTCGCAACGCGTCGCTCGAGAGCGACTCAAGCGACACGACGGCGCCCAGGAGCTCCCGCCCGATCCGCACGCGCAGCGCATCGAGCTCGGCTCGCGGCGGCTGGGCCGTGACCGTCAAGAGCAGGAAGAGCGGTGACTGCGTGAGGTCGCGGGCGACGGCGCCGAGCGCGAGCAGCGACTCGCGGTCGAGCCATTGCGCGTCGTCCACCAGCACAACGAGCGGGTGCTCCTCCGCGACCGCGCGCAGCACTTCGCTGAGCGTCCGGCCGAGGGGCTCCGCCGGCGCGCCGCCGGCGCGGAGGGCGGCGAGGGCGGGCGGCGCCGCTCCGGCCACCCCGGGCGCCTCGAGCAACCCGCCCCGCGCGATGCCATGCAGCCCACTCCACGGTTCGTGCGAGTCCGCTTCGACCGCGCGCACCGCGACGGTCGCCGCACCTTCGAGCCGCGCGCGGTCCATCAGCTCTTCGGCGAGCCGCGTCTTCCCCGTCCCCGCGTCGCCTTCGAGGATCACAACCGCCGGGCAGCGCTTTCGCCGGCATGCGCCCCACACCTCCAGCATCCGCTCCAGCTCCGCGGCGCGTCCCACCAGCGGCGCCCGCTGCTGTGTCGCCGCCACCTCCTCCCCGGTAGCACGGCCTGGGGGAAGTCGCCACACCCGTTCCCGCCGGATCCGCTCCGCGAGGGCCTTCGTCTCGTCAGCCGGCTCGGTGCCCATTTCCGATGAGAGGTGAGCCGCAAATGCCTGGAACTGGGCGAGCGCGCCCGCCCGATCTCCGGCGAGGGCGCAGCAGCGCATGACCGCCTGCACGGCGCGATCGGAGTCGCGCGCGAGCCCGAGCGCCCGTTGCGCCACGGCGCGCGCGGGAGCGACACTCCCCGCCCGCAGGAGCTGTTCGACGCGCTGGATGAGCGCGTCCACCGAGCGCGCGCGCCAGAATGCCCGTTCGGCCGCGATCCAGTCGTCGAGCCCGGATGCGCCCCGCACGCCGAAGCCCTCGAGGAACTCTCCGCTCACCAGCGCGGCGGCCGCTTCGTAGTCCTGTCCCGCGACGAGCGCGTCGAGCCGATCGGTGTCGAGCTCCACCGCACCGGCGCCGAGTCGCACCTGGTTGCCGTCCGACTCGAGCCCCCCCTCGCCGAGGTAGCGGCGCAGTGTGCGCACCGCCTCGTTGAGCGAGTGGCGCGCGTCCTCCTCGGGCTTGTCAGCCCACAGCAGCCCGATCAGATGCTCCCGGGTGCGGGCGCGTTTCGGCGAGCGCGCGAGGTACACGAGGAGCGCGAGGTTCTTCCGCCACAACAGCGCGGGCGGCGCCCCGGCGCCGTTCACGCTCACATCCACCGGGCCCAGCGTGCGGCAGACGATCACGCAGCCTCGCATCGCAGAGCCGCGAGCCGTTGAGCCGCGGTGTCGGCCCGCGCGCGGTAGCGCGGCTCGCCGTCGGCCCAGAGACGCGCAACCGTACGGTAGGCGCGGCACGCTTCCTCAGACGATCCGGGGGAGCGCTCGACCAACCGGGCCAGCCGCCACTCGGCGAGTGGGGCGAACGCCCAATCCACCTCCGCGGCCTGGGGATCTCCGGTCGGATAGCGAAACACATCTGAGTTCTCGTGCCAGATCAGCTCCGCGTGCCCGTTCGCGAGTTGCCCTGCTCGCTCAAACCACTCGGCTCGCGAGAGATGCAACACCGCGCGAAAGAAGGGGTCTTCCGTCCGTGCAGCGGGGACGCCGGCGAGGCCGTCGGTGGACGCGAGGGCCGCGCCGTACGCGCCGCGCCGAGCTAGGGCATCGGCCTCCAACAGCCCCGCCAAGATTGGGGGTGGCTGCTCGTCGGCCAGCCGCCCGCTCGGCGGCGGATCGGCGCGAGGGGAACGCACCCGGTCGAGCACAGCCACCATCCAGGCGGCGCGCCGCCGTCGGTCTGCGGGCCCCGGCCGCTCGAACTCATCTGCGAGGCGTGCCCGCACGCTCGGCAACTCGGCCGCCAGCCGGGCCGAATCCGCGTCGAACAGCAGCGTCGCGGCGTGCAACTCCTCGGCGAAAATCGCCAGCTCGGGAGAGCGACGAGCCAGCCGGCGAGCGAGGGCGATCGCCGTGTCGGGCCGTCCCAGGGCCACCAGGGCCAGCACCCGAGCGAGGCTCGCCGACCGCTCGAACCCCGGCTCGTGCAGCAGTCGCTCGGCAAACACCAGCTCCCCCTGAGGAACGCCAAAAGCCCCCAGGTACCGGGCCCCGGCGTCGAGCTGAGTGACTCCCACGCGCTTTGCCTGTCGCACGAGGCCGTCTGTCCGGCGCACGGCCTCGGCGCTCGGCAAGAACCGCCACGCGTACGCGAGCTCGACGAGGGCGAGGGTAGCGAACGAGGGCGGGTCGCTCGGGTTGCCGAGCCGCTCTCGGCCCGCGAGGGCCGCCGTGGCGCGGGCCGAGTCCCCTTCGACGATGTGAACCCACGCGAGATGCTCCAGCGCGGGACCGAAAGCCGGCTGGAACTTGAGGACATCCTCGAACGGTGCCAGTGCCTCGCGCCGCGAGCGCCCCACCAGCGGCCCGCGGTGCAGCAGCTCGTCACCGCGCCGGAATTGGCCGAACAGGAAGTCTCTCCAGCGCCGCGTCAGCCCGTCGAGCGAGTCCAGGCGCGCCGCGAGCGGCAGCTGTTGCGCGCGTATCAATCGCTGGTAAGGAAGCGGGAACGCGTCGACATGGGCGAGGTAGTGATTGTCGCGCGGGTCGTCCTCAAGGTCGAGCCACCGACCCACCTCCGCGTGGCGGAGGTAGCAGAGCCAACAGGTCGAGTCGATAGCGCTGGCGGCAGCGTAGGCCGCGCGGGCCTCGGCCCAGCGGGCTTCCGCGAACAACCGCTCCGCTCTACGGAAGGCGAGGAGCCCTGGCTGTGTCTTGGGCAGCACCGCCGCTGGCAGCGAGCGATCGAGCAGTTTGGGAGTCCCCAGCATCGACCCGAACACACGATCGGCCAGGTCCGCGATCAACACGGGCCATTGTTCCGCACGCCCCCGCACGTCGATCGTGTCCAGTCCCGGCACTGCGCTCGCCACGCGAAGTCGCACGCCGCCGCCGCTCTGCTCGATGTCCACCGCGAGATGCGACGCGCGATGGAAGTACCGCGCGAATCCGGAGCCGCAGTCGGCCGACAGCGCGGGGTAGCGGTCGAGGTCCCGGGCCAGTCCGCACGCGACGGAATCGGCGAGCCAGGGCGCCAGCCCCGGTATCGAGCTCGCCGCCCCGACCTCCAGTCGCACCGTCGTGGGCGGCGCCGTCCACAAGACCACGATCGCCATCCCCGCCAAGGTACAGCCCACCGCCACGCCGATCGTGTTGCGCCGATACCGCCAGACGCGCGTGCGCCACAGCGCGTGGCGGAACGACGCAGCGTCAGGCCACCGGTCCGCGGGATCCCGCTCGAGGGCCAGCCGCAGCACGCGCGCGACGTGGCCCGGCACGCCCTGCCACACGCGGTGCGATCCCTCCCGCTGCGCCTCGAACCAGTGCCGACCGGTGAACGCCTCGTAGATGACCATCCCCGCGGCGTACAGATCCGTCCGCTCGGTGACCTCGTCGCCCGCTGCCTGCTCGGGGGGCATGTAGTCCAGCGTGCCGATGACGGTCCCCGGCTGCGTGACCGGAAGCGCGTCGTCAGCGCCACGCCCCGCGGTGGCCTGCCGCTTCGCTATTCCGAAGTCCACCAGCACAGCACGCTCACCCACCAGGAACACGTTCGCGGGCTTGACGTCCCGATGCACGACTCCGCGGCGATGGGCGGCCTCGAGCGCGTCGAGCAGGTCCCGGCCGAGCTTCAAGGCGCGTGCGGGGGGGAGCGGGCCCCTCACCAGCCCATCCGCCACCGTCTCGCCCACGAGGAAGTCCATCACGTAATACGGCATCCCCTCCGCCTCATCGGCGTCGTGGATCGGGACGATGTTCGGATGGCTGAAGCTTGCGAGGGTCTGAGCTTCCTGCCGGAAGCGCTCCGCCGCTTGTGCCGTGTAGAGTTCCGGACGGATGATCTTGACCGCCACCAGCCGGTCCAGGGCGCGCTGCCGGGCGAGAAACACCGTCCCCATGCCGCCGCTCGCGAGCACGCGTTCGACGTCATAGCCCTTCGGCGCCAGAGCGGCGCGCACCCGCTCCAACCACGTTGTCATAGGAAAGCGACCCGCCGGTGAACATCCCGGGCCGCGGCTGGAAAGTCAAACGGCCCCGGAGCGCATCCCCCCCCGGGGCCGTACGGACTCGGCTGGTCGGGCCGGCGGCTTACTGCACCGTGATCGTGATGTGCATCCCCAACGCGACGTGTGGCATACAGTAGCCCTTGTAGACACCCGCCGGAGCGCCGGCGAACGACACGTCGTACTTCTCGTTCGGCTGCGTGAGGAACGGCCCGGTGAGATCGCCCATCGGATTCGGCATCCCCTTCTTCAGCGCGTCGGCTGCGCCCTTGGGAATCGAGTCGCCGTAGAAGGCGACGTTGTGCGGGCCGCCCGACACGTTGATGAACCGCACCGTGGTGCCGGTCTTGAGGGCCAGCGTGGCCGGCTCGAACGCGGCCTTGGTGGTCCCGTTGCCGGTCATCTTCACCTCGACGACGACCGCCGCCGTCGTAGGTGCCGCGGGCGCCGCTGCGGCGTTCGCCGTCGCGGGAACGGCGGCCGCCGCCTGAGACGCGTCCGGCTTGCTCCCGCCACCACAGGCGACGGCGCCGAGGGCGAGAAGAGTGGTGAGCGCAGTCAACCGCATTGCTGATGTCCTCCGATACGTTGGCTGAATAATCGTTTGTGAACGGGTTCACGATAACCCAGCAGCCCCCAAAACGGGAGACCTGGAAAGCCGCGGTGGCGGTTGCATTTTCGCACGCCCCCAACGACACTCATCCGCATGTCGAGCGCTTCCGTTCCTCAGATCTCGCCCGAGCAGCTCGCCCAGAGCCTCGAGCGCGGCGACCGCGTGCAGCTGCTCGATATCCGCGCCGCAGAGCGAGTGGCGCAAGGCGCCGTACGCTTCGGGTCGACGCTCGACTTCCGCGCCCTCCCCGCCTCCCAGATGTACGAACTGCGGGACCTCGAGCCCCTCCGGCTGGACCCGCGCCACCCAGTCGCGGTGATCTGCGGACATGGTAACTCGAGCAAGCGAGCCACCTCGTTCCTGCGCGCGAAGGGATTCGAGGCCTACTCGATGACTGGCGGAATGGCGGCGTGGGAAACGGTCTATCTGCCTCGCTTCCTCACCCCCACGCCGTCCCTGCAGCACGTGGTCCAGCTCGACCGGGTGGGCAAGGGCGCGCTGTCCTACGTACTGGTCAGCGAGGGCGACGCCGTCGTCGTAGACCCCGGTCGCCACCTGGAGCGCTACGACGCGTTACTCCAGCAGCTCGGCGCCGCGCCCGCCGCCGTGGTTGACACGCACATGCACGCCGATTACCTGAGCGGCGCACGCGCGGCCGCCGCGCGGTGGCAGGTGCCCTACTTCCTCCATCTCGATGACGCTCGCTCGCCGTACGACGGGACCGAGGGTCGCTTCGCGTATCGGCCGGTCGCGGAAGGCGACACGATCGCGTTCGGGCGCGCCGCGCTGCGCGTCGAGCACGTGCCCGGGCACACGCTGGGGAGCATCGCGTTGATCGCGGACGAGTCGCTCGCGCTCACCGGGGACTTCCTGTTCGTGCACTCGGTGGGCCGGCCGGACCTGGGTGGCAAGCGGGACGCCTGGGCGCGGCTCCTGTGGCACAGCCTCGTCCGGGTGCGGCGCGAGTGGCCGGGCGACCGCCTCGTGCTGCCCGCGCACTACGCCGGTGAGCCGGAGCGCCGCGCCGACCGCAGCGTCGCCGTGCGGTTTGACGTGCTCACCGCCCTCAACCCAGCGGCCGCCGTCACACAAGAGCCGCTGTTCCTCGACTGGGTGGCTGGCAACACGCCAGCGCCCCCGGAGAGCTACCGGATGATCAAGCTGGCGAATCTGGGACTGTTGGACGTGGCGGAGACGGACGCCGAGGCTTTGGAGTTCGGACCCAATCAGTGCGCGGTGCAATAGACATCAGACGTCAGACATCTCACTCCACCGGCGCCTGTAACACCACGTAGCTCCAGTCCGCCCCCCCCAGCGTCTGGAAGCCATACGGCACGCCGGCCGGAATGTGGACCAGGTCGTTCGCCGCCACTTCGATGCGGTCGCCGTCCAGCAGCATCACCCCGCGGCCCGCCAGCGTGAAGATAAGGACTCCTGTGTCCTCCACGGAGATCGGTACCACGGCACCCGCCTGCATGACCGTGTGCTCGAAGCGGAGCCCCGCCAGCATACCGGGGAGATTGAGAACGGTGTGGCGGCGCAGGTCTTCGACCGTCGTCGGGAGCTTGGTGAGGCGGCGGTAAGTGTAGCGCGGCACGAGTTCCCGTCCCCTAGGGCGCTGCGATCTTACGGCCGATGGCGGGCGCGCTCCAAGATGGGTGCGGGCCTCCCCTCGCCGCAACCCCTTGGCGCGATGAGTGCTAGTGCGCTTGTGCAACCCGTTCCAGGTCAAGCGTCTCTCATGGCGTCTCTCACAGGAACCGGTCGCCATGCTGTCCCCGAAGCGTCTGCTGGTGCTGTCCGCCGCCTTCCTCTTGATCGCGCCGGAGCTACGGGCGCAAGGCTGGATCGAGCCGATCCGGCCGTTCCCCCGCGGGGCCATCCAGAAAGTGCGCAGCGCCGTCCAAGTCGCGGTGACGGGGCGCTTCGCCCGCGTGACGGTAGAGGAATGGTTCCGCAACACCGGCCCGGTCATGGATGAAGCAAGCTACCTGTATCCCCTGCCGGGCGAGACCGTGTTCAGCGAGTTCTCCCTGTGGCAGGGAGACCGCGAGCTCAAAGGTGAGCCGATGGACGCAGCGCAGGCGCGCGCGATCTACGAGGAGATCGTGCGACGCAAACGCGACCCCGCCCTGATCGAACTGGCGGGCCACGGGCTGCTGCGGGCACGCGTGTTCCCCATCACCCCCGGCGAAACGCGCAAGATCACGCTGCGCTACACGCAGATCCTCGAGCGAACGGGAGACGCGTTGCGCTTCCGCTATGCCGCCGGCACCGCGGCCGCCTCACTCAGCTTTCGGCTTCAGGTGGACAGCGCCGCCCGCGTCGGTGATCCCTACTCGCCCACGCATCGGCTGACCGTGAACCGGAGCGGCGATCGCCTCGAGCTGGCCCTGGCCGACACCACCGGCAGCGGCGACCTCGAGCTGTTACTGCCGCTCACGCGCGGGCTGGTCGGGATGTCGCTCCTCACCCATCAACCGGTCGGCGAGGACGGGTTCTTCATGCTGCTGCTCGCGCCGGGTCGCGCCGCCGCGGCCGAGCGCCTGCGGCGCGATGTCGTCGCGGTGCTCGACGTGTCGGGCTCGATGTCGGGTGACAAACTCGACCAGGCGAAGGCGGCGCTCGTGCAGCTGCTCGGGACGGTGCGCAGCGGGGACCGGTTCCGCGTGGTCACGTTCGCGAGCGGCGTGCACCGCTACGCCGCGGGGTGGACCGAGGTGTCGGCCGACAACATCCGCGCCGCCCAGGACTGGGTGCGCCGCGTCGACACCGACGGCGGCACCAACATCGCGGGCGCGCTGACCGAGGCGCTCGCCGAACCGCCGGGGGAGGGCGCCCTCGGCGTGGTCGTGTTTCTCACGGACGGAATGCCCACGGTGGGGGAGACCGATCCGGAACGGATCGCGGAGCAGGCGGACCACGGCCGCGGGGCGTTTCGGGTCTTTGCCTTCGGAATCGGGTACGACGTGAACACGTACTTGCTGGACCGGCTGACCGACCGCGCCCGCGGCGTCACCGAATACATCCGACCGGGAGGAGACATCGAGCAAGCGGTGGGGTCGCTCGCCACGAAGATCTCGAGCCCCGTGCTCACCGATCTCGCCCTGCGGGGCGACGGCGTCGAGCTGTACGACCTGCAGCCGGAGCGCCTGCCCGACCTGTTCGCGGGCGAGGAGCTGGTGATCTTCGGACGTCATCGGGGAGGCGGCAGCGGGGAACGGGTCGTGACGGTCACCGGACGGCGCAACGGCCACGAAGAGCGGTTCACCACCGAAGCTCGCTTCGGCGGCGAGGGGTCGGGCAACGATTACGTCCCCCAACTGTGGGCCGCGCGCAAAGCAGGCGCGCTGTCGCGTGAGATCCGGCTCCATGGGGCGAACCCCGAAGTCGTGGGCGAGCTGAAGCGTCTGGCACTGCGGTACGGCATCCTCACCGAGTACACCTCCTATCTCGTGCAGGAGCCGAACCAGGTCGTGGTTCGACCGATGCTCCTACAGGCGCCAGCCCCGCAGGACCAGGCGGGCGCCGAAGCGGTACGCCGCTCGCGCGCAGAGAAGGCGCTCGTCGGCTCGGCGCAGCTGAGCGCGGTGACCGTGAGCGATGGCGCCGAGGTCGACGCCTCGAGCGCCAGCCGCTCGCAGCGGATCGGCGGGCGCGTCTTCGTGTGGCGTGACAGCACCTGGACGGATATCGCGCACGGCGACTCGCTTCGCGTGGTGCGGGTCGCGGCGTTCAGCGATGCGTACTTCGCGTTGCTGCGGGCTCTGCCGGAGCTCAGGAAGGCGGCAACGCTGGAACCGGCCGTCCTGGTGGCCGGACGGCACGTGAGCATCAAGATTGAGGCTGTGGGAAGGACCACCTGGCAGGACGGCGAGCTGGCGACGCTGGTCCGCGACTTCCGGTCGTGACAGTGTGAGCCCAGAGGATCTGGCCGACGTCTACCGCACCACGTACCACGCGCTCGTGCGGTTTCTGTACCGCAAGGTGTGGGACGCCGAGCGCGCGGAGGACCTGGCTCAGGAGGCGTTTGCCCGAGCGCTGGTCCACAAGCCGGCCAACGCGCGTGGCTGGCTGTTCGTGGTGGCGGCGAACATGGCGCGCGACGATGCGCGCCGCGCGGCGCGCGAGCGGCGCCACCTCACGCTCCTGACGAGCGAGCCGGCAAGCGCCCCGCCGTCCGACGAGGCGGTACACACCGAGAGCGAGCGCGCCAGTGTGCGCGCCGCGCTCGAGCAGCTCACGCCGCGCGACCGCGAGGTGTTGCTCTTGTGGGACTCGGGGCTGTCGTACGACGAGATCGCGTCTCAGACGGGCCTGGCGCGCGGCGCCATCGGCACGACCCTCGCTCGGGCGCGCCGCCGGCTGGTGGAAGCGTTCGAGGCGGGAAAGGCGGGTGAACATGTCGCACGTGGATGACGGCACACTGCACGCCTATCTCGACGGCGAGCTCTCGCCGGTCGAGGCGCACGGCGTCGAAGCGCATGTCGCACAGTGCCCCGGTTGCCGCGGTCGCGTCGAGGAGGAGCGGGCGCTCATCGCACGGGCTGACGAGTTGCTCGGGCGCGCGGCACCGCCAGACCGCGCGGTCCCGCCGTTCCGCCCCGGCGACCTCGAGCCACCGGTGCGCCTGTGGTGGCGAGTGCGACTGCCGCTCGCCTGGGCCGCCACGGTGCTGCTGGCGCTCGGGGTCGGCAGGTACCTGGGACGGCAACGACCCGAGCAGCTCGCCAGTCAGGCCGCGCGCAACGATGGGGATGCGAGATCGCAGATCGCGCTGCGCGAGATCGCCCCGACCGAAACCGCTGGCCCCGCCGCACGCGCCCCAGCCGCGGCTGCGGCCGCCACCCCTCCGGCTTACCAGCCGGCGCGTGCCAAACAGTCGCTCGCCACACGACCACGCCCCACGAATGCACCGACACCGACGGCCCCGATGGTCGGCGCCTTGGACGAAGCAACTCGGATCGCACAACAGGCGGCGCCGCGCGCGGAAGCCCCGGCCGCGGCGGCCGCACCCTCGGGCGTCGTCATGCTCGACGGCTATGAAGCGCTGGACCCCCTCACAACCGACGGCGCCCGAGCGCTGCTCGGCACGGACCCTCGGGCCGTTCCCGGCCTGCCGATCCGGGGGATCTACCGGGCGCGGCGGATCGGTTACTCCGCAGTGGTCGTCGTCGAGCAGGCGCTCGACTCGAGCAGGGTGATCAGGGTGATCAACGCTCACCCGTCTTCCGTCGCGCTCGAAGCGATCGTCGTGAGTGACGCAGCGCGCCCCGACACCGTGCATGCGGCGGAGCGTGCGGAGCGGGCACAGTTGGGCCGCGCCGCCGCGGCGACCGCCGATTCGGCGGCAGTCGCACCGCTCGCGCGCAAGGCGGCCGCGCAGCGCGCCCGCTCCGCCGCGGGCGATCGACCGACAGATCTGCTCCTGGAAGTGCGGGGCCCCCTCTCTCCCGACTCGCTCGCCGCGCTCCAGCGCCGGCTCCAGCCTCTGCGGCCCTAGGCGGGCGCGGCGAGATCGCGGGCGGCTCCTCGAGACGCACCACCGCGCGACGCAAGTGGGGGATCACGATGGACCCGCCGACCACCAGGGCCACCGCGAACGCATCATAGAACTCCGCATCCGAACGACGAAACGCGTCGAGTGTGTCGGGGGCGTCGCTCATGCGGACCAAGCTACGCGCCGCGCCCCGCCACTCGCTACTGCACCGTGATGGTTCCGTGCATCCCGGTCGGCGGCGCACCGTTGATGCCGTGATTCTTGCAGTAGTAGTTGTAGGTACCCGCGGTGTTGAACAGGTGCGAGGCCGTGCCGCCGGCGGGAAGGTTCAAGTCATACGTGTCGGCTGACCCGGTCGCGTTGGTGACCGTGTGTGCGCCGCCATCCCCATTTTGCCAAGTCACGGTCGCCCCCACCGACACCGTGAGGGTCACAGGGCTGAATTGATTGCCCGCGACCGTGCAAGCCTTCGTGGCCGTCGGCGTGCAGCCGCCGCCCCCGCCACCCCCACCGCCGCCGTACGGCGACGTCGAGCTACCGCACGCCACAAGCACGCCCAGCCCGATCACCAGTCCCGCCAAGTGCGACCGCATGCAGCCCTCCTGAACGTCCGTGAGAGAAATCCGACCGTTGTAACGCGCATGTATGCTACCCTTAGAGACGTCGAAAGCGCCCCACTGGATTCCCGGGGACGTCTGTGTGTGCTTCAAGAAAGCGTGTGGACCCGAAGCGGGGTTAGTGCTGTTCCCGCTCCAGGGTATCGGCGGCGAGCCGGGGGGAGATCATCGGATAACGCGTGGCGAACCACCCCATCGCGAGCAGGAACAGGCCCCCGAACAGGACGGTCACCCCGAGCTCGGGGATACCGATCGCGGGACCGGCGCCGCCGTTGATGGATGGAACGATCTCGAGATAGCGCTCCAGCCAGATGCCGGCGAGGCTCACCAGCGCGAATGCCAGGAAGGTCGGCGGGTATTTCTTCGGCTTCGCCCCGAGCAGGCCAACGAAGGGGAGCAGGAACACGAGCAGGAACACCGCGATTCCGACCGGCCGCCACGGCCCGATCAGACGGTAGAAGATGAAATAGGTCTCCTCCGGCAGGTTGCCGTACCAGATCACCAGAAACTGGGACCACATGAGATATGCCCAGAACACGGTGAATCCGAAGCACAGCTTGCCGAGGTCGTGCAGCTGCTTGGGAGAAACGAGTTGCGCGAGCCCCATGACGCGACGCAGCACGATGGTGAGGATTGCGAGCCCCATCAGCGCCGCGAGGAAGCTCCCCATGAAGTAGAAGGCGCCGAACAGGTTGCTGACCCACTTGTGGGCCAGCGCCATCATCAAATCGAACGCCAGCAGGCTGTAGCCGAACGCGTAACCGACGATCAAGATCGCCGCCTCGCGGCCGATCTGGTCCCGGCCCTCGAGCCGGTCGGCGGGACGGCCGTCCGCGAGCTCGCGCACGTCGGGTGCCAGGTCGTGACGCACGAAGCGCCACGACAGCCACGCCAGCGCCGCGAGGACCAGGCCGTTCCGCGGGAAGAAGAACCGGCTCGTCAACCAGCCACCGAGGTCAGGGCGCGGCTCGCGCAGCCAGCTGAAGATGTAGGCTCGTCCCAGCACCAGGCCGACGTACAGGGCGAGCGCCACCACCAAGAACGCGGCGGCGGATTCGGCGAACCGGATGACGAGCCCCGACCAATGCCCCTTCGCGAGCTTCTGCGTGGCGGCAAACACGACCAGGCCCTGTGCGAGTCCGGTCCAGAACATGAAGTTGACGTGGTAGGACTGCCAGGCGCGTGCGGCCTGCCCCGTGGTGAGCGCCCACAGGAACACGGCGGCACCGCCGCCGGCAGCGATGATCCCGGCGACCATGAACGTCCGCGCCGGAAACTGTCGCGCCTTCTCGACCAGCTGGGCACGCGAAACCGTGGCGGCCGGGCTCATCGCTTCCCGCCGCTCCGGGCCTCGGCTTGCAGCGTGCGGACGTAGTTGACGACATCCCAGCGGTCGGTGCCTCGCACTTTATCGCCGTACACCGGCATCAGGCCACGCCCCATCACTTGCCCGCTCACGATCACCGCGTAGATGTAGCCGTCTGTCCTTCGGGCGATCGCGTCGTCCACCAGAGAGCGCACACCGAAGAACGGCCCCGGTGGTGTCTGGCCGTTCGTGGCCGAGATCGGGCCGTCGCCCTTCCCGGCCACGCCGTGGCACACCAGGCAGTAGGTCTCGTACAGGAAACGTCCGCGGTTGATCGACTCGGACGTGCGCGTGCGCTGGTTGGCCAGCCGGTCCGCCATCTGGAGATTCACCGCGGGCTCGGCTCCGGTGATCGGCACTGTGCCCGCCACCGACGGGATCGGTCTGGCATACGGCTTGATGCTGCGCTGGTGCCGCATCGTGGCGAACCAGCCGACGCGGTGCACGACGTCGTCGGGATTACAGGCCGCCAGCGCGCCGAGCGCGAGAGCAAGCGCCCACCCGAGGTTACGCACGCCGCACCTCCTCCGCGCCGCTGCCCCGGAGCAGCGCTTCCACCGGCCCAGCCCGCGCCGGCTCGCACGGCACGAAGATGCCGAACTTGTCGTTCGTGAAGCGCGGGTCGTAGGCCACCGTCCCGAGGCGGCGCGCCGCGAACAGCGCGTTGAACAGGATGCCGAGGATGGTCGAGAGCGCGCCGAACAGGATGGTCATCTCGAACATGATCACGACGTAGGGCGGGATCGAGCCGACGGGCTTACCGCCCAGCACGATCGGCCAGTCGTACGACATGTAGAGCGTGATCCAGGCGCCGACGGCGCACCCCGCAATACCGCCGATCAGGGTGAACATGCGGACCGGGCTCACCGGCTGATCGAGCGCGTCCTCGATCTCGTGCCGCGGAATCGGCGAGTAGACGGTGAAGTCGGTGTGGCCGCCCTGGCGCAGCTTGCCGATGGCGTCCACAGTCGCGTCCAGGTGCCCGAACACGCCGAGCACCCCCGGAGTGGGCGGCGGGTGGAAGATGGCGGCGAGGGGGTTCTCGAGCTTCACGCGTGCACGCCCCTGCCGCGCTGGGGCGCTGGGAGTACTTCCTTGACCTCGGAGATCGACACCGCCGGGAAGTTCTTCACGAACAACAGGAACCACATGAAGAACCAGCCGAAGCTGCCGGCCATGATCCCCCAGTCGGCCCAGGTCGGGTTGTAGGTGGCGTTGGTGAAGCGCTCATACGGCTCGCCCGCGAGCGACACCACGATGATCACGTAGCGCTCGAACCACATCCCGATGTTCACGAAGATTGAGATCACGAACAGGCCCAGGATGTTCGTGCGGATCGGCTTGAACCACAGCAGCTGCGGCAGGAACGCGTTGCAGATGATCATCGTCCACGACGCCCACCAGAACGGCCCGAAGGCGCGATACCAGAACGCGGCGCGCTCCGCCGGATGCCCGCCGAACCACGCGGTGAAGAATTCCACACAGTACGCGTAGCCGACGATCATCCCGGTGAGCAGGCAGAGCTTCGCCAGGTTCTCGAAGTGGTGGACGGTGATCAGCTCCTCGAGGTGGAAGAACTTGCGGATCGGGACGAGCAGCGTGATCACCATGGCCACGCCCGAGTAGATCGCGCCGGCCACGAAGTAGGGGGCGAAGATGGTGGCGTGCCACCCGGGGACGATCGCCATCGCGAAGTCCCACGACACCACGCTGTGCACCGACAGCACGAGCGGGGTCGCGAGCGCGGCGAGGTAGAGGTAGCCGCGCGAGTAGTGGCGCCATTGCTCGTTGGTGCCGCGCCAGCCGAGCGACGTGATCGCGTACAGCTTCTTGCGCCACCCCGTCGCCACGTCGCGCACCGCCGCGATGTCGGGGATCAGCCCCATGATCAGGAACACCGTCGACACGGTGAAGTACGTCCCGATCGCGAACTCGTCCCAGATGAGCGGCGACTTGAAGTTGGGCCACAGGCCGCGCTCGTTGGGATAGGGAATGAGCCAGTAGAAGTACCACTGCCGGCCGATGTGGATCAGCGGGAACAGTCCCGCCGTCATCACCGCGAACACCGTCATCGCCTCCGCGGTGCGGTACACCGCGGTGCGCCACCCCGACCGGAACAGGAACAGGATCGCCGAGATCAGCGTGCCCGAGTGCGCGATACCCACCCAGAACACGAAGCAGGTGATGTAGACCGCCCAGTACACGGGGTGGGAATAGCCGGCCAGCCCCAGCCCGTAGCGGAGCAGCATCAGGAGACACCCGATACCGACCGCGAGCAGCGCCACCGCGCTGCCGAGCAGCGCGAAGTACCCCTTGCCCGGGTGGCCGAGTGTGCGCGCGATGGCGCGCGTGACGAAATCGTACGTCACGCGCGCGCCGCGGGCCGGGGAGGCGTCGGCCATCGCGCTATGCCCCTCCCTCCGCCGCCGCGCGGTGCACGACCCGCGCCAGATACGTGATGGCGGGCTTGGTGTTGAGCTCGGCATGGACGTGGTAGCCGCGCGGGTCGTCCGCGAGCCGGGCGACGAGCGACGTCTTGTCGTGCAGATCGCCGAACACGATCGCCTCCGACGGGCAGGCCTGAGCGCAGGCGGGCGTGATCTCGCCGTCCCGCACGCCGCGGTCCTCGAGCCGGGCGCGGTTCTGGGCGCCGCGGATGCGTTGCACGCAGAAGGTGCACTTCTCCATCACGCCCTTCTCCCGCACCGTGACGTCGGGGTTGAGCAGCATGTTGAGCGGGTCCGGCCAGCTCTCCCACTCCCCCCCCGGCTCGGCGAAGTTGTACCAGTTGAAGTAGCGCACTTTGTACGGGCAATTGTTGGCGCAGTAGCGCGTGCCGACGCAGCGGTTGTAGACCTGGCCATTCAGCCCGTCGGGGGTGTGGTAAGCGGCGTACACCGGGCAGACCGGCTCGCAGGGTGCGTTGCCGCATTGCTGGCACAACATCGGGTTGACGACCGCCCCCACCGGCTTGCCCTCGCCACCGGTGTAGTAGCGCTCGATCCGCATCCAGCTCATTTGGCGGCGCCGCACCACCAGCTCCTCGCCCACCGTGGCCAGGTTGTTCTCCGCGTAACACGCGGTGACGCACGCCGAACAGCCGGTGCATTTCGACAGGTCGATCGCCATCCCCCAGCGCGGCTGCGTGCCGGCGTAGTTGCCGAGTGAAGCCTGCTTGTGCTGCGCCTCGGCCCACTGCTTGAGCGCGTCCTCGGCGTACGCCGGTGCCTCGACCTCCTCGAAGGGATGCGTCCCCGGCTTGAGCCCACGCGCCTGCGCGAGCGGCAGGGCTTCGATGATCCCGCGGCCCTGCTCCCGGGCGTCGCCCTCGACCGTCGCGAGCCGGCGGTGGTCGCCGGTCTTCACGACCGAGACCGGCACGACGAACGCGCGCCCGCCAAAGGCCGTCGGCTTGTCATCCAGCAGCTCGAAGGCGTTGAACGAGCGATCCTTGGCGTAGCGGCCGTAGGCCTTGTGACCTTGCCCCGTGGGAACCGCCAACACGTCGGGCCGGACACCCGGGGTGATCCACACGGGGGCGCGCACGGCGCCGTGCGGCGACTTGAGCAGCAGGACGTCACCGTTCGCCAGCTGCCACTTCGCCGCGGTCTCGGGGTGGACCTCGACCCACCCGTGCCAGGTGATCTTCGAGACCGGATCGGGGAGCTCCTGAAGCCACGGCTTGTTGGCGCCACGCCCGTCGTGCAGCGCCATCGAGGGGAAAACGATTAGCGTAACCTGCTCCGCCGGGTTGCCGCCGATGGCCCACGCCAGCGTCTCCAAGGCGCCCGGCCCGAGTCGTACGGGCTGCGAGGGTGCCTCACCGTATAACCCGCCGTGCTGCAGGGCATCGGTCCAGAACTCTGAGAAGTCTCTGCCCTTTCCGAAGCGCTGATGCAGCTCCTTCCAGCGACTCTGGAGGTAGTCGTTGAACGTGCCGGGCCTTCCGGCCACGCGGAGCAGCACGTCGCCGGCATGCATGGCGTTGGGGAAAACGGGCTGCATCACCGGCTGTTGCAGCGCGTAGATCCCGGCTCGGGGGCGCGAGTCGTTCCACTGCTCGAGCGGGTGCAGATCGGGGAGCACGAGATCCGACGCCGCGGCGCTCTCGTCCAGATACGACGAGAAGCTGACCTTGTAGCCGACTTTTCCGAGTGCTTGCGAGAAGGCGGCTGGGAGGGAATGACCCGGGTTCGCCCCATGCACGAGCAGCAGTGCGACCTTGCCCGCGCCCATATCGGTCGCGAGGTCCGTGACCGCCTTGAACGAGCCCGCGCCCTCGAGCGCCTGATTGGGCCCGAACTTCACGGTCTTGCCGATCTGACCCGCCACGTAGTTCAGCAGATTCACGTCGGCCACGATCTGGGCGCCGGTGGCGTACTGCGCCGCCATGCCCCCAGCGACCGCGAGACCGCCCTTGGACCCCGCGAACTCCCGCGCCAGCCGTCTGATCTCCTTGGCATCGATCCCGATGAACAGGGCCACCTTCTCCGGCGCCAGCGTGGCGAGGCCGTCCCGCAGGCGCGCGGCATCGGGCGGAGCCGGCGCGAGGCGCTCGCTGAGAATGACGTGCGCCATCGCGAGCGCCAGCACGCCTTCGGTTCCGGGCTGGGCGGCGATCCACTCGTCCGCGCTCATCCCGGTGAGCGACAGTCGCGGGGCGACGTAGACGAACTTCGCCATCGCGGCGTCGCGGTCCCCGTCGAAGCTGTGGGCGCGAGTGAAGCCGTTCTGATAGCCGACCGGGGAGAGCCACGTCTCCATGAAGTCGGCGCCGAAGGACATGATGTAGCGGGCGTTCGCGAAGTCATAGAAGGGGACCGTCGCGGTGCCGAACGCGAGACGGTTACCCTCGCGCAGCGCCTCGAAGGCGAACGGCTCGTAGGCGACGCGCCGGCCGCCCAACTCCTTCATCCACGAGTCCACCAGGTCGCCGAACGAGCCCGTCTCGAGGCCCGTGACGAATACGATCCCCCGCCCCCGCGCGTCCTTCACCTTGGCCGCCAAGCGGCCCAACGCCTCGTCCCACGTGAGCCGCTGCCACTCGCCGTTCGGCCCGCGGGCCATTGGCTCGGTGACGCGATCCGGGTTATAGAGCCCCTGGAGCGCCGCCTGGCCGCGCGAGCAGAGCCGGCCCTCGTTGATCGGCGACTCCGGGTTGCCCTCGAGCTTGATCACCCGACCCTCGCGCACCTTGGCGTGCAGCCCGCACCCAGCGGCGCATTCGCGGCACGTGGTGGCGTAATAGGTCGCCGTCCCCGGGATCTGCTCCTCGGGGGGCACGATGTACGGCACGAGGTGTTCGGTCGGCTCGGGGCCGATGCCGCACGCGGAGAGCGCGGCGGCGCCGCCGCTCGTCGCGCCCAGGACTGTGAGGAACCGTCTGCGATCCATCGACGCGGGCCTCAGTAGTGGCACAACGTGCAGTCGCGACTCACCTGCCGCTGCACGTGACAGTTGATGCACCAGCCCATCTTGAGCGTAGCGAACTGATGTACCTGGGGCATGGTGCGCACGTCCCCGTGGCAGGTGCTGCAGCTTTCGGTGCCGAGGACCTTGATGTGGCGCATGTGGGGAAACCGCACGAAGCCGGGCAGCGCGTGGATGCGGATCCACTCGGGCGGCTTCTTGGCGGTCCACGCCTCGCGCACCTTCTTGATCTCCGCCTGATGCGCCGGTGTCGAGCCGGCGATCATCTGGTGACAGCCGAAGCACGTCTGCAGCGCCGGGATCCCCGGCTCGCTCGAAACCGTCACCGTGTTGTGGCAGTACAGGCAGGGAATCTTGTCTTGACCGGCGTGAACGTCGTGGCGAAAAAAGATCGGTTGCCGGGGGCCGGCGAGTTTCCCCGTGTCGCTGATGACGGGAGCCGTGTAGGTAGGCGTAGCTTGCCGGTCTTGCGCCGCGGCGGGGCCGGCAACGAACAGAGCGACTGCGACGCCGGCCGCGGCCCTACCACTCCTCTTCGTCATCAATCGCGCTCGATGGCGAATGTATCGTGTGTGTGTGGAACGGCTTGCGGGCGCCAGAATGTAGCGCCGCCGGCAAACGGCGCACAAGCCCCGCGCCTGCCGGCGCGGGCGCGGGTCATTCCGGTCGCGCCAGGAACTGATGTTTCAGCTGGATCACGCCGACGAAGGCGTCGACCGCGTCCAGGTCCGGGAATTCCATCCAACACCACCGGACCCCGGCCGACACGGCCCCGCCGCGCATGGCCTGGCGCAGCGGCCTTGGCAGGCCGTCGGCGACGGAGAATTCCCGCTCTTCGATCTCCGTCAGCACGAACGTCCCGCTGACGCCGGCCTTCATGGGATGAAGGTAGCCGAGCTTGCGCCCTCCCACCTCGTACATCCACACCCACTTCCACGCGGTTCCCAGAAAGACGACCTGCTCGGTGACGTGCTTGAGCGCGCGGATCCCCTCCCGCGCCTTCCTGAAGCGCTGCGCGGCGCGGGGCGGCAGATCCTTGATCGGCGCATCCGACTTGGGTCGCTTGCGCGGGTTCTCGTACAGGTTGGTCGCCCAGTAGCCCGGCGGCTGGTGCTCGATGGGAATCATGGCTCCTATTGTAAGGGGCGAGCCACCGAACGGAAACGCCCCTCGAGCTCCCGCAGGCGCGCCAGCCCACGCCCGAGGGCGCGCTCCAGGTCCCCAACCGCGGCGCGAGCGGCCGTGGTGGGCGCCGCATCCGCACCCTCCACTACGCCGTAGGCGGCGACCAGGTCACCGTTGAGGCGGGTGAGGTTCTCGGCTTGGCGCGCCCCCGCGGACGGCGGCTCGCCCGCGCCGGACTCGAGTGCCGCCGCTCGGGCGTCGAGCGAATCCACCGCGGCCCACGCGCCCTGCCCTAGGTGTTCTCGCGCGCCCTTGAACTGCGTCCGCAGCGCCCGCACACGCTCCAACGCCACAGAGTCGCCACGCATGGCTGCGACGAGCCGCGTCGCCAGCGCGAACTGCTGCGCCAGCACGCCGGGGGCGAGCCGCACGCGCGGGTCCATCCGGACGGCGAGCGGCTGGGTGAGAGTATCCCCACCCGCGCTGAGCCGCACCGTGTACGATCCCGGCAGGACCCACGGCCCGCGCGGCTCGCGCGGCGTGTCGCCCCGAATGGCGGAGATGGGGTACTCGCGCCGCAGCGCGGGCGGCGGCGGGTAATGCAGGTCCCACACGAAACGGTGCATGCCCGCCGTGGTGGAGAGGGTCTGGGGAGACCGGATCCAGTACAGTGGAATGTTGACCGTCGTATCCGGGGATTCAGGCCTGTCGTCGCTTGCGAAGCGGCGCACGATTCGTCCCGCTCGGTCGAGGATCTCGAGCGTGATCGGCCCTGCAGCCGCGCCCGGGAGGTAGTAGTCCAGAATCGCACCATCCGGCGGGTTCTTCCCGGCGGGCTCATCCGGGGGCAACGGGGTGTCGGTGTTTTCGTTCCACCGCACCCGCACGGCGCCAGCCGGCCGGTACAGGAAGGCGCGGCGCGCCGCCCCGGCGGCGGCGACCTGGCGTAGCGGCGTGATGTCGTCCAGGACCCAGAACGAGCGGCCATGCGTCGCGACGACCAGGTCGCTGTCGTGCACGACGAGGTCGCGCACCGAGCTCGCCGGCAGATCGAGGCGCAGCGATTGCCAGTGGTCGCCATCGTCGAACGAGACGTAAACGCTCCGCTCGGTGCCGGCGTAGAGCAAGCCCCGCCGCCCCGGGTCTGCGCGCACGGCATTCACGACGGCGTCCGCAGGGAGGCCCTCCACGATCTCGCTCCACCGCTTGCCGCCGTCTTTCGTCCGGTAGATGTGCGGGTGGAGGTCGTCAAGGCGAAAACGGTTCACCGCCGCATAGACCTCTAGGGTATCGAAATGCGACGCTTCCAAGAGCGACACCTTGCTCCAGGGCGTGAGCGCCGACGGCGTCACATTGGTCCAGCGGCGGCCGCCGTCGTGGGTGACGTGAATGAGCCCGTCGTCGGTCCCGACCCATAGCAGTCCGGGCCGCGTGAACGACGGGGCGATGCTGTAGATCACCCCGCGGTGGCGCCCCTGCTCCGGATCGAGCGACGCAAACGCTCCCAGGCTGGCCGGTACGTCCGCGGTTGGGCGCGTGAGATCGGGGCTGATCGTCTGCCAGCGCGCCCCGCCGTTCAGCGTCTTGAAGACGACGTTCGCACCCAGGTACAGCACGTGGGGATCGACGGGCGAGAACAGGACCGGCATGGTGCGCACCCAGCGATACTTCCCCATGCGCACCGGCTCGGGGGACACATCCTGCACCTGCCCGGTGCTCCACTCGAAGCGCGCGAGCTTGCCGCCGTACACGATGCCGGGGTGTAGCGGATCGGGAGCGACATAGCCGTACTCCTCCGCGCCGACGGGGTGCCACTCCCGGAAGGTGATCTCCCCATCGTTGCCGCGGCTCACGATCCCGGCGGATCCACTCTCCTGCTGGCCGCCGTACACGCGGTACGGGAACTGGTTGTCGGTGCTGACGTGGTAAAACTGCGCTGTCGGCTGGTTGTACCACGAGCTCCACGTCTCGCCCCCGTTCACGGTGACGACGGCGCCCTGATCGCCGGCCAGCAGGATGATGTTGGGATCGTTCGGGTTGATCCAGAGCCGGTGGTAGTCGTCCCCTCCGGGCGCGCCACGGAACGCGGTGAAGCTGCGGCCGCCGTCGCTCGACTTCCACGTCACGACGTTCGCCACGTAGAGGACGTCGGCGTTCTTCGGATCCACCTTCACCTCATTGAAGTCCCCGTCGCGGCCCCACAAGCGCGGGTCGCCGTTGACCAGGCGCCACTGCTCCCCTGCGTCGTCGGAGCGATACACCCCGCCACCGTTGGCCGCGCCCACCACCGCGTACATCCGCCCCGGCTCGCTCGCGGACACCGCGAGCCCGATGCGGCCCAGCCGGTCCTGAGTCGTGGGCAACCCGGCGGTAATCCTCCGCCAGCTGGTCCCGCCATCGGTCGACTTGTAGAGGCCGTTGTTGGCGGACAGGGTCCAGGAGCTGCCGATCTCCCACGGCGCCTGGCGCGCGGCCCAGAGCACGGCGAACACTGTTTGGGGGTTCGCGGGATCGAAAGTGACATCCATCGCGCCGGTGTTTTCGTCGGTGTACAGCACCTTCTGCCACGACTCTCCACCGTCCGAGGAGCGGAACACCCCGCGCTCTGCGTTGGCGCCGTACGGATGCCCCAGCACGGCGACGAGGACGCGGTTCGCATCGCGTGGATCGACGATCACCGCCGGGATCTGCTGGCCGTCCCGCAGTCCGACGTGGCGCCAGCTCCGCCCACCGTCGGTGGACTTGTAGATCCCGTCGCCCACCGACAGGTCGGGCCGCTGCAGGCCTTCGCCGCTCCCGACGTACAACACGTTCGGGTCCGATGGGGCGACGGCGACCGCGCCGATCGAACCGGTCGGCTGATCGTCGAAGATCGGCGTCCACGTGCGTCCGTAGTCGGTGCTCTTCCACACGCCGCCGTTGTTGACGCCGATGTAGAACACATTGGGTTGACCCGGGACGCCCATGGCTCCCACGGTGCGGCCGCCGCGGAACGGCCCGATCAGGCGCCAGTGCAGCCCGGCGAACAGAGATGGGTCGTACTGCTGGGCCCGGACACCTGCCGGGCAGAGGGCGACGAGGCAGATCAGCGAGACGCAGCGAACGAAGGCGATCAAGCGTGAACCCTCCCCAATAGGCGCGACGCCGCCCGAAACCGCCCCTGGTCCAGCAGTCGCGCGACCGATACCCCTGGCACCGCCATGCACCCGTCCTTCCCCATCGTCAGCTTGATCACGTCCACATCCCTCCCGTACCACCGCGTGCTCGGCTCGAGGTCGGAAGGATAGACGCACAGCGGCAACGCGGCGGCCGCGACGGCGGCCTGCGAGCCGATCCCCGATTCCGGCATCGTCCCGGCCCACAGCTCGGCACGATATTGGGCCGCCAACTCGTGAACGCGGCACACCTCCGCCAGGCCGCCCATCCGGTGCACCTTGATATTCCATACGCGCGGCCCCTCCAGGTCCATCACCTGACGCGCGACGGCGGCGCTCTTGAGCGTCTCGTCGAGGCACAGCGGCGTCCGCAGCGCCCGGCTCAGGGCCGCGTGGGCGACCAACTCGTCGGGAGCGAGCGGCTGCTCGATATACAGCAGCCCCGCGTCGTCGAGCGCGCGTAGGTTCGGCTCGTGCGCGGGCCACGCGTAGGCACCGTTGGCGTCGACGGTGAGCGGGAGATCGACGTTCGCCATCGCGACGCGCGCCGCCCTGACCGCGACCTCGTCCCAGCCCGGCATCACTTTGATCTTCACGCGGCGATACCCCTGTTCCAGCGCGGCGGAGATACGCCGGGTGAGCGTGTCGGCCTCGCCGTCCTCGGGGATGCCGAGGGCCACGCCGCAGGGCACGCTCGCCGCGGGTTGCACGCCGAGCCGGGACGCGACCAACCGCGCCAGCCCGACGCCGCACCGGTGGGCTTCGAGGTCCCACGCCGCCGTCTCGATGCCCGCTCGCGCAAACTGGTTGCCGCGCACGCCGTGCCGTAGCGCCGCATCCACCCCGTCGGGGGATTCGAACTCCATGCCGACGACGCGCGGGACCAGGACCCGCTCGATCAGGTCACGGGCGCCCGCGAGCGTCTCCTCGGAGTAGAACGGCGACTCGAACGGCGGCGACTCGCCGTACCCAACGTGCCCGGCGTCGTCATGCAGGGCGACGATCAGCGAACGGCGCGCGTCGATCCGCCCACCCGAGATGATGAACGGCTCGAGGAACGGGAGCGTGAGCTCGAACAGCTCAGCCAGCGCGATGCGCATCGGTGGTGAGGTCGAGGAAGCGCAGCTCGCCGCCCCGCCGCTCGAGCCCGCCCGCCGCTTCGAGCTCGAGCAGCGCGGCGATCAATCCGTCGTTCGGATGAAACACCAGGGCGTGCAGCGCCCGCTGCGTGCGCGAGCCCTGGGTCGCGGGATACTGAGACAGCGGCAACTGGAAGAACGTATGCAGCTGGACGCTCTCACAGCCGCGCCGGGCGTATTCAAGAATCATACGGCCCGAGCAGACGTTGCCGGTGCCGGAGAGCCCCGGGTGTACGCCGGGGGCCATGGCGTCCAACACCCGCAGGTTCCGGTCGCTCAAGTCCCACCCGCCGTACGCCACGCTCCGTTCTGCATCGAACAATCGGTTGAAGCAAACGAGGGCGTCGACCTCCTGGCAGGCCTTGATCATCTCGAGCTGGAAGGCGTCATCGAAGCACGCGTTCATGAGCTTGACGGCGATCCGGACGGGCACGGGGGACGCGGCGCGAATGTGCCGCGGCACTTCGCGCAGCCAGCGCAGGATCTGGGCGCGATCCGCCGCCAGCGAATCGCCCGCGAGGGTCGGCGAGAAATCCTTCTCGACCAGCAGCGGAGCCTCACCCCAAGCGCCCGCAAGCAGGCGTGTGGTGTGGCGGTACTCGGCCTCGTGAAACGGGTCTTCGAGCCTGGGCAAATGGTACTTCACCGATGGGACCACGAGCAGGCTCCCGGCGCGGGTCAGGTCGCGTCCCGCCCGCACCAGCGCCAGGTACTCCTCGAGGCTGCGGTCCCAGCCCCGGCCCTTCCAGGTGACGGTCCACCCCGTCCGCCCGCCCGCGGAGCGGCGCGGCTCGACCTGCATCTTCGTCTCGTGGATCGCCCAGGCGGCCATGGATTGCGTGCCCGCCTCGTCCTGCGCGATCACCGTCTTCAAGACGACGAAGGCGAGCCCGGCACGCGCGTCCTCCGCGAGCTGGGTCTCGTTCAACGACAGCTGGCCCGAGCCCTTCCCGACCGGGTGTGGGATCATCTGCCCGAGGTAGCGCGCGGTGAGGTCGATTCGGTAAGTCTCGCGTACGTGGTCCGGGAAGGCGCGCGGCAGCCGCAGCCCGAACCGCTCGAAGTCCCGCGTGAGCTCGGTGTGCACCCTACTTGGGGAAGCGCGACAGCCGGAACTGCGGGTCCGGCGCCTGGCCTGTGAGCACGAGTCCGGCCACCAACTCGCCCACCGCCGGGCCGTGCTTGAAGCCGTGCCCCGATCCGCCGCCTACGAGCCACACGTTCTCCGCGCCCGGATGGCGGTCGATGATGAAGTGCTCGTCGGGGGAGTTCTCGTACTGGCACACGCGCGCCTCGAGCAGCGGGGCTTCTTTGAGCGCCGGGAAACGAAATGCCAGGTAGTCGCGGGCGCTGCGGAGCGCCTCCGGCGATGGCAGGCGCTCACCGACAGTCGGGTCGAACACCGGCCCGCGCGCGTCGTCCGCCACTTTGAACCCCCGCCACTCGTTCCCGGGGATCCCGTACATGAAGTGATTGGCGTGATCCGCCCACACCGGGAGGGCCTCCTCGGTGAAGCGGCGGTCACCTGGGGGCGTGCCGAAGAAGAACACCTCCTGGCGCGTAGGGCGCACGCGATCGCCGATCACGTCCGGAAACAGCGAGCCGAGCCACGGCCCGCACGCGAACACGAACGCGTCGGCGACGAGCGCACTGCCGTCGCTCAACTGCACCGCACCCAGCGTACTGCCCCTGGGAGCTGCGGGCGGCTGGACGGCCAGCTGCCGATACGCCCCGCCCTCGGCGCGCACCGCGTCGAGCACCGCGGCGCAGGCGCGCCGGGCGGTGAGATAGCCGCCGTCCTGCTCGAAGATCGCCCAGCGTACGCGCTCGCAGTTGATCTGCGGGTAACGTTTCGCCGTCTCCGCCCCGCTCAGCTGCTCGAACCGTGCCCCGGCCTGCTTGAGAATGGGGAGGGCGGCCTGCTCATAGGTGTCGTCGTCCTCGACCAGCCAGAGCACACCGATCGGATGGAACAAGTGGCGCTGCCAGCGCCGCTCGTGCTCCTGCCAAAGCGCGAGTGCGCGCAGCGCGAGGTGCGTGTAGACGGCGCGCGGCCCGTAGGTGGCGCGGATCACCCGGGTCTCTCCCCCCGAGCTGGCGCGCGAGTTGCCGGGCCCCCAAGCGTCGACCAGGGTCACGCGCGCCCCCCGCCGCGTGAGATACAACGCGGTCCAGCCGCCGAACGCCCCGGCCCCCACCACGACGACGTGCGGTTTTTGCTTCATGGCAACGACGCCTTTGACAAGAGAGAAGGTCGCCGCCGCGGCGCAGGCCTGGAGAAACGAGCGCCGCGGGACACGACTCACGGCAAGCTCAAGCGGGCCCCACGGGCCTCGCGGACGGCGCGGCGGACGGCCTCCCGCTCGCTCTCCGGCAGCGCCGGACCCCACGGGTCGTCGCACGCATCGTCCGGGATGACGCCGTCCGCCGCGAGGGCCCACAGCATGCGGCGCACGTACCCCTCCATCGGTGGGATGAACGTCGCCGCCGCGAATCGATCACAGATACCGGAGAGCCGCACGAACTTCGCGAAGTCGCCGCTGCGGAACGTCTCCAGCAGCCCGACCTGCAGGTTCGTCAGCGCCGCGCCCATGCCGACGAGGGCCGTGCGGGCGCCCATCGTGAGCGAATACCCGAAGAACCGGTCTTCGCCGGTGATCAACAGCTTCTCGGGGTGATCGCGGATCAGGCCCGCGAGCCGCTGGAACGTCATCACGGAGTCGAGGGTCGCTACTTTGATGCCGATCACTCCGGGGAGCTCGAGGATCGCGTGCAGCGTCTGGTTGTCATACGCGACGCCGCCCGCGGCCTCGTACAGATAGAACGCGATCACCGGCAGCTCGCGGCCGAGCGCGTCGTGGTAGCCGACGGGGTCGTCGGCCCGCGGGAAGGCGAGTAGCGCATCCGCGCCACCTTCCTTCGCCTCGCGCGCCGTCTCCACGCTCGCCGCGCCCGCCACGATCACGCTCATGGGAAGGGCAGCGCGCCACGTGGCGAGCACTTCGCGGCGCTGCGACGGCGTGAGGTGCCGCCCGCGGCCCGTGTGAGCCCACACCGCCACGCCCGCCACTTGCTGGCCGCCCATCCACTGCGCATAGTCGCGCTGCACGTCCCCAGCCAGCACCCCGCCCCGAAACGGCACCGGGACGGCCGGGACCAGACCCCACTCGAGGCGGGTGGTCAGGCGATCGGGCGGTCGCGCGGTCAGCCGGCGAGCCCCGCGCGAACGTTGTCGCACTCGATCGCCGAGCGCTGTGCGTCCGAGAGCTCCACCAGATCGAGCTTCGCCACGCTGGTGTCCGGGATGCGGAGCGGCTGCCCCGTCCCGAACACGAACCGGCCGACCCCGACGGTGCCGAGCAGCGTCTCGAGGTGGTCCTCGGGCGGGCCCCAGATGCAACAGATGTCCCACCAGATGCGCGCCGCTTCCTCGGGCGTCGAGCCGAAGTGCACCTCCTCGACGAACGCGCGGTCGGCATGGGTGACGACCAGGCGTACGGCGTCGTCGCTCCGGATCAGTGCCCGCACCGCCGCCGCGGGGAGCTCGGCAGCCCGATCGTTGGGGTGCCGTTGGCGGCCGTCCTCGAGGCGCACGCCCATCACGAGCGGCACGTCCGCGGCGCCGCACGCGGCGGTCAGTACGCGCATCTCCGCGCCAGCGGGGTCGAGCCCGCAATAGGTCGGGTCGCACCGCACCGCGGGGGCGCCGCGGTCGACGGCCTCCCCGAGCACGTCCTCCCATCCCGCCAGGCCTGGGTGCACCGCGGGCACCGGCTTGAGCCGCCGCTCGCGAGCCGTCGTCTCGTACAGCCAGGCGTTTCCCTCCGGCGGCGCTTGCCAGAACAGGCCGGGGAGGTGGGTCACCCAGGCTTCGTCGATCCCAACGCGCTCCATCGCCCGGAGCACCGCGTCGGGGGCGGTGCCGGGCACGCGGCGGTACGGGTAGGCACCGAGGAAGGCGTTGACGTCGATCCGCATCAGTCGGACGGGAACGCGCCGGGAGGGAAGATGCGGGCCGCGTTCTTCCAGCGCACCAGATCGAGCTCTGCCGGAGGGAGCAGGTGCTCGAGATAGCGCAACTTGGCCCAGCCGGTGTCCATGGTGATGTCGCTTCCCCACAACAGACGCTCGACCCCCACCGCGGCGACGCAGCCCTCGAGCATCCCGCCGTCGGCGCCGCTGCCCGAGAGATCGACGTACACGTTGGCCGCCGCCCGGAGCGCGGCGAGCGAGTGTTGCCAGTCTCCCCCGCCACCGATGTGGGCCAGAATAAACCGGACGTCGGGGTGTCGGCGCGCGAGCGCACACAGCTCCACGGCGTCCGACGCCTCCTGCCCCGGCCAGTCCCGGCGCCGGTGCTGCCACACGTGCTGCAGCACCGGCGCGCCGTGCTCGGCGGCGAGCTCACAGATCGGGTCGAGTAGGGGGTCGTTGGCGCGCCGGCTCGCCGCCAGTTTGATCCCGATCATGCCCGCGCGGAGGCAGCGCACGATCTCACCGCGCGCGTGGGCCGTATAGTTCGGATTGACGGTCACATAGCCGCGTATCCCGTCGGGGTGCTCCCGCTGAAGGGCGAGCAGGGCGTCGTTCCCGTACGGCAGGTCGGCCGGGGAGGGGAAGTATGTCGGCGAAGTCCTCCCCCAGCTGCCGAGGATCGAGGCGACGTGAATCGTGATGCCGATCTTTGCCCCGGCGGAGAGACGGCTGGCGTTGCGCTCGCGCCAGTCGGCCCGCGGCGTGCGGTCGTGGTAAAAGTGAGCGTGTACATCGATCAGCATGGCTTGAATCTGAGTCACACGACGGCGTGACGCCACGCTGCCGGAGCGGCGGGAGCACGCGGGGACCCTGCCGTCCCACGCCGCCCCCCCGCGGCCCGACCCCGCCGCGCGGGCCCGCGGCCCGGCCGGCGCCCCCCAGGCCGGCCGCGAGGAAACCACCCCGCAAGCTCCCAGCGTGGCTCGCTCGCGCCCGCAATCTGATGCTCACACCGAGCCAGGAGTGGGCCACCATTGCCGCCGAGTTCACGACCCCCGGCCCGATCTACGGCCGCTTCCTCCTGCCGATGGCCGCCATCGGGCCGCTGGCAGCCACGCTCGGGACGGTCGTTTTCGGCGTACGCGGGATCCTGTGGGACGCGTACGACATGGCTGCACTCGACGCGCTCACGGCCGGCGTGCTGCAGTACGGGCTCAACCTGGCGGGCGTCTACGCGCTGGCCCTGGTGGTTGACCGGCTGGCTCCGACGTTTTCCGCGCACCGCAATCCGGTGCAGGCTCTCAAGGTCGCGGCCTACAGCGGCACGCCGTATTGGCTGGGTGGCGTGCTGGCCCTACTCCCGAAACTCTCGTGGATGGGAGCACTGTTCGGGTTCTACGGGATCCGCATGCTCGCGTTGGCCTTGCCGAGCGTCATGAAGGCGCCGCGGGACAAGGCCGGCGCCTACACGCTGGTGGTCGCGGTAGCGGGTATACTCATCACGCTACTCACGCGGGCGCTCCCGACGTTCTTCATCCGCTAGCTTCCTCCGCGAAACGCCGCGCGGGTCACGCCGCCCTCGCGGGCGAGTAACGCGGCCGCCGCGCAGAGCCCGCCCAGGGCGAACGCAACCAGCGCCGCGATGTCGAGCGCCAGCGGCAGCTCGCCCCCGTAGCCCGCGCTCTGCCAGCCGCCCAGCAGGGCGTGTTTGAGCAGATCGACTCCGTAGGCGAACGGGTTGACGTAGACCAGGGCCTGCAGCGCCGGCGCCAACCGGCGCACCGGGTAGAGCGCCCCCGAGAGAAACAGCATCGGGAACACCACAAAATTCATCACCCCCGCAAAGTTCTCGATCGAGCGCATGCTCGCGGCCAGGACCAGCCCCAGGGCGCCCAAGGCGAGACTCGACAACACCAGCCCCGCGAGCGTTAGAAGCAGCGCCCCGGGGCTCGGCCACAGCCGCACGATTGAGAGGAGAATCACGCCGACCGCGGCAGCCTGGGTCGTGCCGAGCAGCGTCGCCCCCAGGGCCTTACCGAGCGCGACCGTACTGCGGCGGATGGGCGCCACCAACACCATGCGCAGCACGCCGGCATCGCGGTCCGTGACCGTGGAGAGCGCCGCCAGGAGCGACCCGAACAGCACGACCATGCCGAGCAGCCCGGGCGTCATGTAGCGGCGGCGCGCACCACGATCCCGTACACGGGGCGCATCGTCAGGCCGCGCTCGGTTCGGCGAGCGGATGGCCGGTGCGCGCGAGGAACACTTCCTCCAGCGTCGTCGCGCCCGCCGCCCGCTTGAGCTCCGCCGGCGTCCCCAGCGCGACGAGCCGCCCGCCGTCGAGCACCGCTACGCGGTCGCACGGCTCCGCCTCCTCGACGTAGTGGGTCGTGAGGAAGACGGTGAGGCCGGACGCCCGGCGCAGCTGCCGGATCAGCTCCCACAAGGAGCGCCGGGCGCGAGGGTCGAGGCCGGCGGTGGGCTCGTCGAGGAACAGGACGCGCGGCTGGTGCAGGATGCCACGGGCGATGTCGAGGGCGCGGCGCATACCGCCGGACAGCGCGCGCACGGGATCGCGCCGCCGCTCGAGCAACCCGAACTGCCCGAGCAGCTCGGCAATCCGTGGGGCGGCCAGCCGGCCCGGCAGGCCCCACAGCCGCGCGGCGAAGCGGAGGTTTTCCTCCACCGTGAGGTCGCGGTCGAGCGTCGTCTCCTGGAAGACGAGGCCGATGCTGCGCCGTGTCCGGAGGTCGTCGCGCACGACATCGTAGCCGGCGACGCGGGCCGTGCCGCGCGTCGGCTTGAGCAGGGTGGCGAGCAGATGGACGGTGGTGGTCTTCCCGGCGCCGTTGGGCCCGAGGAAGCCGAAGAACTCGGCCTCGTGCACGGCGAGGTCGAGGTCGTCGAGGGCGCGGATCGAGCCGAAGTCCTTGCCGAGGCCGCGCGCTTCGATGGCGGCGAGGGTCATCCTTTCGCGGCGAGCGCGCGCGAGGCAGGCGCCGCGCGGTAGGTCCACTGCTCGGGCGTCGCCTGCGCCGCGGCGCCGCGCTCGACTTGGGCAACGGTCGCGTCGATCAAGTGCCGGCGCGGCGAAAGCGAGCACACCGGATCGGTGACGCCCGCGTCGCCTGCGACGAGGAACGCCTGACAGCGACAGCCGCCGTAGTCCATCTCCTTACGCGGGCAGGACCGGCACGGCTCGGGCATCCACGACTCGCCGCGGAAGCGGTTGAACGCCTCCGATTCGTGCCAGATCCACTCGAGCGGCCGCTCGCGTACGCTTTCGAATCGGAGCGTCGTGATACGCCCCGCCGCGTGACACGGCCACACCTCTCCGGCCGGCGTCACCGTCATGTAGGCGCGCCCCCACCCCCCCATGCACGGCTTGGGGAATTGCTCGTGGTAGTCGGGGAGCACCCAGACGATCTCCAGCCGGCCCCCGAGCCGCTGGCGCTCGCGCTGCACGACCGCCCACGCCGCCTCGAGCTGGGCCTTCGTGGGCATCAAGGCGTCGCGGTTGTGGAACGCCCAGCCGTAGAACTGCGTGTTGGCGAGCTCGATGCGCTCCGCGCCCAGCGATTCCGCGAGCCGGATCAGCGCCTCCACCTGATGCAAGTTCCGGCGGTGCAGCACGACGTTGACCGTGAGAGGGAAACCGAGCTCGCGCGTGTAGTGGTAGGCGGCAATCTTGTCGCGGTACGACGCGGTCCCGGCGATTTCGTCAGACAGCTCGGCGTCGGCGCCTTGGATGCTGATCTGCACGTGGTCGAGGCCCGCCTGCCGCAAGGCGGCGAGACGGTCCCGCGTCAGCCGATAGGCCGACGTGATCAATGAGCTGTACAGCCCGAGCTCATGCGCAGTGCGGACTAGCTCCTCCAGGTCGGAACGGAGCGTCGGTTCGCCGCCCGACAACCCGAGCTGGAGCACGCCGAGGGCCTTGGCGTCGCGAAACACGCGGCACCACTCCTCGGTCGAGAGCTCGCGCTTGAAGCGCGGGCCCGCGAACTCGAGCGGGTTGGAGCAGTATGGGCATTGGAGCGGGCACCGATAGGTCAGCTCGGCGAGCAGCCACAGGGGTTTAGGGTCCATAGAGCACCAGTCCCTTCGCCGCGAGCCCGTCCAACAGCGCGCAGACGTCGGGCTCCAGGCCGCTCGCACCGTAACGTTGCTCGAGGGTCGCTACGATCTCGGCGAGCGAACGAACCCCATCGCACACCCCGAGAATCTCCGCTCCGGTGTGGTTCAGAATGACGAGGCCCTCAGGATACAGCAGTACGTGGCGGTTGCGGACGTCGTCCCACTGCAGCCGCGCCTTCGGCGCGACCCGGGGCACCGCCGCCGCGCTCGCGGGACTCACGTCCCCTCCCCCGACCCCGGGAGCGGCCCTCGCGCTACCGCGTCGAGCAGGCACCACAGCACGTCGCACTTGAAGGCGAGCGCCGCGACAGCGCGCTCCTGCTCTGCACGGGTGTGGAACCGCTCGGTCACGAGGGCGAGCGCGTACGCCGCATCGCGCGGCGCCTGCGTGAGGCGATTCCTGAAGTACTGCAGACCGGCGGGATCGACCCACTGGTAGTGGCTGAGGATCGCAGCGAGCCGCTCCTGCACGATGAGCGGCGCGAACAGCTCGGTGAGCGACGCCGCCACCGCCTCGAGCCACGGCTGCGAGCGACAGAACGAGACGTAGGCGTCCACCGCGAAGCGTACGCCCGGCAGCAGCCGGCGTTGCATCTGCAGATCCTCGCGCGACACCCCCATCGCCTCCCCGAGGCGCAGCCATGCCTCGATCCCGCCCTCCTCGCCCGGCCGCCCGTCGTGATCGACGATCCGCTGTAGCCACTGCTGACGCACTTCGCGCTCGGGGCAGTTGGCGAGAATGAGCGCATCCTTGATCGGGATGTTGACTTGGTAGTAAAAGCGGTTCGCGACCCAGAGCTGGAGCTCCGCCCGCGACAACTCGCCCCGGTGCATTCGCTGGTTGAAGGGATGCAGGTGGTGGTAACGGCGCTCCAACACCGCGCGCAGCCGCCGCACCAGCTCGTCGCGCGACCACGGCGCGTCCTGCGGTGGGCCCTGAGAAAAAAGGGCCGGGTTGGTCACCCGGCCCCTCCGTCGGCTCTGCCGGTTCGACTCACGCGTTCCCGGCGTACGCGCCGACTTCCATCCCCAGCTCGACCACCTCGAATTCAGGCTTGGTCCACGACATTGAGAGCCTCCAATAACGATGGTTGATCAACCGGTGCCAACCGACATTCACATGAAGCAGGCTGCGTGCCAGGCTTGGCGGTGACGGTGCAATGGCACAACCGCTTGCTTGGCAGGCGATTATGCCGGGCTGCTAGAGGGCGCGCCTCCCTCGCCGGAGGCTGGTTCTGCGGGTTTTCACCCAGTAGGTGGGTGGAATCACCCAACCAAGCCGAACTTCTTCAGACGATAGCGCAGCGTGTCCCGCGAAATCCCTAGGCGCTGGGCCGCCTTCGTCTGGTTCCCGCCGGCTTCGCGCATGGCGCGCTCGATGATCGATCGTTCCCACTGGCCGAGGTCGACGCCCTGCGGCGGCAACGCCGGCGCGATGGCTGCAGCTCCCGGTTCCACCGCCGGTCCGTCGGATGCCGCCGGCACCGCTTGGTCGGTCGACTCGGCGCCAAGGGGGCTCGTCAGCGACAGGTGTGCGACGTCCAACACGGCACCGCGACTCCACAGGACGGCTCGCTCGATGACGTGGCTGAGCTCACGCACGTTCCCCGGCCAGGGGTAGGCGACCAACAACTCGCGCGCCGGGGCACTGATCTCGCGCACCGCCTTCCCATACTTGGCGTTGCAGAGTCCCAGGAAGTGTTCCGCCAGCTGGAGCACGTCTTCACCGCGCTCGCGCAGCGGCGGCACCGGCAGGACGATCACCGCCAGACGGAAATAGAGATCATTCCGGAACCGCTCCCGCCGCACCTCGCGCTCGAGATCGCGGTTCGTCGCGGCGATGATGCGCAGGTCGACCTTGCGCTCGCGCACGCTCCCCACGCGCCGCACGGTCCGCTCCTCGATGGCTCTCAGCAGTTTCCCCTGCACCGAGAGGTCCACGTCGCCGATTTCGTCGAGAAAGAGGAATCCGCCCTCTGCCGCCTCCACTAGCCCGGGCTTCGACTCCTTGGCGTCCGTGAACGCGCCGCGCTCGTGGCCGAACAGCTCGGCCTCCATGAGCGTCGCCGGTAGGGCGGTGCAGTTGACCTCGATGAACGGTCGCATAGCGCGGGGACCGGAGGCGTGGATCGCGTGGGCCAGGAGTCCCTTGCCCGTGCCCGTCTCGCCAGTCAGCAGCACCGGAGGGGTCTCGTCGAGCACAGCGATCTGCCGCGCCCGTTCGAGCACGGCGCGGATGGCCGGCGACGCGCCGATCATGCCGGCGAAGCCGACGTCCCGAGTGGCCCGCTGGCGGTAATAGGACAGCTCCTGCTTCAGCAGGCGATCGGCGCGAGCCCGCTCGGCGAGGAGCTTCAGCTCCTCCAGGTCCACCGGCTTCTTCACGTAGTCGAAGGCACCGAGCTTCACGGCCTCCACGGCGCCCTCGATCGTGCCGTAGGCCGTCACCATGACGACCGGGAGCACCGGATCGAACTCGCGGATCCGCTTGAGCAGGTCAATGCCGCTCATCCCCGGGAGGCGGACGTCGGCGAACACCACGTCCGGCTGCACGCTGGCGAGCAGCTCGAGCGCCTTCTCTCCGGTGCTCGCGACCTCCGTCTCGTAGCCGTGGTCGGCCAGGAAGGCCTGGGCGGATCGCGCCAGGGTGTGCTCGTCATCGACGATCAGCACGGTCGCTCCGGTCATGCGATGCTGCGGACCGACGGAGCGATCGTGGCGGGCGCGGCCGCGGGCGCGGCGTCACCGCCCGCAGCCGGCAGCCAGAGACGCACGGTCGTGCCGTGGCCGGGCGCGCTGGCGATCTCCAGTCGGCCTCCCGCCTCCTCGACGTACCGTTTGGCAATCGCGAGCCCGAGCCCTGTGCCCTCGGGGCGGGTGGTGACGAAGGGCTCACACACGGTCGCAAGCAGCTCGGCGGGAATGCCGCAGCCCGAGTCGGCAATCTCGATGGTGATTCCCCCCCCGTCCGTGGCGGTCTCGCCGCGTTCCGGTCGGACGGCGATCGCGAGCCGTCCTCCCTCCGGCATGGCGTCGAGCGCGTTGGAAACGAGCTCCGTCAACGCCTGCTCGAGACGCATGGGATCCACCCGAATGTCAGGCAGCCCCGCCGGAACGCTCAGCGCCAGATCGACGTGGCGCTCGCGCAGCAGCGCCGTGAAGCCCGAGAGCGCCCCATCCAGAAGCGCCGGCACGGTTTCGCGCAGCGGATGGAAGGAAGCGGGCCGCGAGAACGCCAGCAGGTGGGCAATCCGGAGATCGAGCCGGTCCACCTGCTCGACGATGGCATTCAGCTGCTCGCGTGCCACCGGAGACTCCACCCGGTGCCGCGCCAGCTGCGCCGCGGCGCGGAGACTTGCCAGCGGATTACGCAGCCCGTGCGCCACCGCGGCCGCCATCTGCCCGAGCGAGGCGAGCTTCTCGGACTGAACCAGCCGCGCGCGCGACTGGCGCAGCTGCTCCGTCATTTGGGCGAACGCGCGCGCCAGCTCGCCGATCTCGTCACGGGATCGCGGCTGCACCACGTGGTCCAGGTCGCCGGCGCCCACGACGGCCATTGCGTGACGCAGCTCGTTGAGCGGGCGCGCCAGACTGCGCGAGATCAGCCAAGACGCGACGAGGCCGGCGACGGCCGCGAGCGCGATGATCGACCAGAGAATCCGTCGTTCCGTCTCCACGATACCGCGCACTTGCGCGAACGCTCGCTGCACGCTGAACTCGCGCGCCTGGCGGTAGATCTCGCGGTTCACCTCGGCCAAGGCAGGCTGCAGCCGCTCGACCAGCTCGCGCCGCGCGGTGCGATAGGCCGCCTCGCGCTGCCCCGCATTGTAGAGCTGGAACACGCGGCCGGCGACCGCGCGGATCTGGTCTTCGATCGCGCGGACGCCGGCGGCGAGCTTCATTTCGTCGGGGGGAAGCCCTGCGGTCCACCGCTCGAGCCAATAGCGCACCACCTGCTCGGTCAGCGGAAACTCCTGTTTCGCCCTGGGGTCTCCTCCCAGGTAGCGCCACACCACCTGGGTCTGGTTGAACATGGCGTCTTCGACTTCAGCGTAGGTGCGTGACCGCGCCAGGCGTTGGCCCAGCTCCTCCAGCGTCGCCTGCTCGAGCGCGTTGGTCCGGACCGCCTGGATCCCGACCAGCAACGCGGGGACAACCATGAGCGAGAACCCCAGCAGCAGCTTGCGCTGGAGGGTCACCTGCGCCTCACAGTTCGAACTCCATGCCGTCTTCCCCCACCTCGAGCCCGGCTGCCTCGACTTGGGCCCGTTCGCCCGACGTGCGGCACAAGATCGGATTGGTGTTGTTGATGTGCACGAGCACGGTCCGCTTCGCGCCGACGCGCGGGAGCAGCTCGATGCCTCCCGCGGGGCCGCCCACCGGGAGATGCCCCATCTCGCGCGCCGTCGGCGCGTCCGCACCCGCGGCCCGCAACTCGCCGTCCGACCAGAACGTGCCGTCGAACAGCAGCACATCCGCTCCGGTCGCGGTGCCGCGGACCGCGTCGTCCACCGCGCCCGCCGTGGGAATATAGGCGAGCGTTCCGCCGGTCCGCTCATCGCGCAGGCGCAGGCCGACGTCGAACGTCGCCGCCGGTGCCGCGTGGGCATAGCGAGGCGGTCGGCGCGCCACGGGAAGCGCGGTGCACTGAATCCCGAGGGACTCGCCGCCCGCGTCGGCCAGCTGGAGCGGCCGCGCCTCGGGGAGGGCGCGGGCGTCCACTCCCGCGTACGCGGCGAGCACGCGGTACAGTGGCCACTCGGCGCCGAGCAGGGCGGCGACGCCCGTCGGCGCGTACACCGGTAGCTTGGAGGTTCCCTCGCGCAACAGCATGAGGCCGAGCGTGTGGTCGATCTCTCCATCGGTGAGAATCACGGCAGTGATGGGCGTACCGCGGGCGCCGCGCGGCCACAGCGACCGGTGAGCGCCCAGCTGCACGCGCAGGTCGGGCGACGCATTGAGGAGAATCCAGCGCTCGCCGTCCGCGCTCACGGCCACCGATGACTGAGTGCGTGCGGCGCCGCCGTCGCGCGCCGCGCGGCAATTGGCGCAGCCGCAGTTCCACTGCGGCAGCCCTCCGCCCGCCGCCGAGCCGAGGATGATCACCCGCATGGCACCATCATCCCACGGCTCCGAGCGTCTCGGCGAGCGTGTCCAGGGTTCGGTCCACCGTCGCGTCGTCGTGCGCCAGCGACACGAAGTTATAGGCCGTCCGCTTGAACAGCACCCCGCGCGCCGCACAGCCTCGCGCCACGTCGCGCGACAGGTGCTCCGCCGCGAAGTGTAGAAAGCACATCTCGGCGATGCCACCGACGCCCGTGACGACGTCCGGGTGCTGGCGTTGCAGCCGATGCAGGCCGTGCAGCAGCCGCGTGCCGACCCGGTGCAGGTGGGCGCAGACGTCGGCCCGCTCCATCACCTCGAGCGTCGCCTTCGCGGCGGCGAGCGCTACGCTCTCGGTCGCCAGGGTGGAGGAAATCCAGGTGCGGGACACCCCTGCCATCACGGCGGCGCGACCGCCGACCGCCGCGAGCGGGAATCCATTCGCGAGCGCCTTGCCGAGCACCACCAGATCGGGACGGACGCCGTAGCGCTCTGCCGCGCCGCCGACGCCCAAGCGGAACGCCGTCTTGATCTCGTCGAACACGAGTACCGCCCCGACGCGTTCGGTCTCCGCGCGCAGCACGTCGAGCCACTGGCGCGTCGGCTCGACCACGACCACCGGCTCGACTACTACGACGGCGAGGCGATCTCCCGCCTCGCGGATCAATTGGCGTGTGCCATCGGGGTCGTTGAAGGGAAGCTCGCCGTACAGGGCGCGGGTCGCCGCGGGCACGCCTTCGGTCCCCTGGCACCAGTCGAGCCACCCGTGGTAGCCGCAGCCGAGCGCGCGCTCGCGCCCGGTGGCGACGCGGGCCAGCCGCACCGCCGCCGCCACCGCCTCGGCGCCGGTCTTGAGAAACCGCACGCGCTCGAGCCACGGGATGCGCCGGCTCAGGGCCTCGGCGAGCTCCTCCTCGAGGACGGGGGGAAGCGGCCCCACTACGCCCGCGGCGATCGCCTGCTCGGCGGCGCGGTTCACGTCCGGGTGACCGTAGCCGAGCGCCACGGCGCCGAGCGCCATCACATAGTCCACGTATTCGCGCCCTTGGGCGTCCCAGACGCGGCAGCCCGAGGCGCGTACCATCCGCTCGGGGACGCTCGCGTCTTCCCCCGGTTCGGCGCCGCCGAACAGGGCGTCAGGCCGTTTGCTACCGGTCGACGTGAATCCCGGAACGCGCGAGTCGCTCACCGTATTTGACCACCTCGATCGCTATCGCCCGTAGCAACTTCGCTTCGCGCTCGTCGAGGGGCGTTCGATGGACGATCTCTCGAATCGTGCGCATCACGCTCTCGGCCTGGCGCGTCTTGAAAAACTCGATGACCTCGAGCGCCGCCTCCGCGTCCGCGAACAGCCGCTGCAGATCCTCGGCCTTGGCCGGCGGCGCCTCCCGGCGCGGCGGTTTGAAGGGGCGCGCGGCGTCGCCGCGCGCCAGCGCCAACTCGTACAGCATCAACACCACCGCGTGCCCCAACTGAAGCGAAGCGTACGAGGGATCGGTCGGAATCGTCACCACGCGGTGGCACAGGTCCAGCGCCGCGTTCGGCAGCCCCTTGTCCTCGCGTCCAAACAGGAGGGCGACGGGGCCTCCCTCCGAGCAGGCAAACAGCTCCGCCGCTGCCTCGCGGGGACGCTGCAAGTTGCGCTTCGCGCTGCGGGGACGCGCCGTGCAGCCGACCACGTGCACGCAGTCGGCGAGCGCCTCCTCCAACCGTTCGTAGCGTGCTACTCGCGCCAGGACATCCTGCGTTTGGTGCGCGATCCCCTCGATGCGGTGCGCGTCGTACTCGCGCGGGCTCACCAGCCGCAGGTCCCGGAACCCGAAGTTCTTCAGCGCGCGCACTACGTGCGCGATGTTGACGAGGTCCTGGGGCTCGTGGAGGACGACGAGGACGCTCATCCCACCAGCTCCAGGATCCCCATCCGCTCCGGCTCCTGCCGATCTCCCCGCAGCCACACCCATCCGTTTCCGCCGCTCCAGACGAGCTGCCCCGCCCGTCGCACTCGGCCGGGGAGCATCTCGTTAATGATAAGGTCGAAACCGACCCGGCCCCCGACATGCGCGCGGTGCCAAACGGGCCAGGCGACCGCCAACGTGACGCGGTAGCCGCGCTGCGTGCGCCTCCAGGCGCCCTCGACGCCGTCGGGAACGCCCGGCGACCCACCGGCGGCTCGGACCCGCACGCCGCCTCGGTCCTGCCCTTCGGGCACGACCAGCCAGCCGGCGACGTCGCCGCTTTCCAGATCGCGCAAGTACAGCTGCAGCCCGTCCGAGTGAACCTCGTCGGGCTCGTTGTCGAGCCGCAGCGGCGCCGCGTCGGCGGCGCGGAAACACAGGTCCGGCTTCGTCACCTCTACGGCGAGGTAGAACGCCTCGTCGTCCCAGCCGGCATAGGCGATCGCGGAGAAATCTTCGGGCCCGGAGTACGGCTCTTCGCTGCGACGATACTGGTCCTCGAGCTCGAGTCGCAACGGCTCGCTGGTATCGAACCCGTCGCCGCTGCCGTCGAGCGCGGGACGCCGCTCCACCCGCAACGCCGTCCCCTCCGCCGGCTTGGGGGGATCGAGCTCCACGAGCGGTGCGAACGGCGGCTCCGCATCCCGCGCGCCCGCGAGTCGCACCCGCGTCGCCGCGGAGGCGATCTCCCACCCCGTCACATGCGGCGCGTGGCGATCCACGCCGTGAATCGTGTCCACTTCGATGACACTCCCCTTGACGCGCACGCCACGCAGCAGCGCCGCCTCGCCCACCGGCTCCAGCACGGTGACGAGCCGTACGCTCCGCCCCCGCGAGCGGATCACATAGAACGGCTCCAGGGCCTCGCCGCCCGGCCGCCCCGGGCCCTGAGCGCGCAGCAGCTCGCCTTGGAAAGTGAAGTGCGCCGTCAGCCGTCGGCTGCCGGCCGCCAGCTCGACCACGCAGGGGCCATCTCGCTCGGCAACGAAGCGCTCGACGCGCGAGACGAACTGGTCGGTCAGCTCGGCGTCCTCCCACCGTCCCCGTGTGGTCACGTCCCCACGCCCGGCAAAATGCCAGGGCAATTCGAGGAGATGCTCCTCACGGCTCGCGAGCTCGACGATGTCGAGCACGTACGCCGGTCCGGACACGATGGTGCGGGTCACCTCGCCGTAGCGTCCCCGCGACCACGCCCAATCGCGCTGGGCATCAAACGCTTCGCAGGTCGCGGCACGGGGCGCTTGCGATGCGCCGTCCAGGCGCGGTGCGTTGTGCGCCAGCGTGGAGCGGTACCAGAAGAGGTCGCGCGCCACGTACGACCCCGTGCCGAAATCCGGCAGCCAGTGGACTCCGTCGGCGTAGAGCGTGAGATGCAACCGGTCGGGATGCCCATGCCCGCCTCCGGTCTGGCCGCACTCGAGGCTCACGTACCGCCCCCCGCGCCCCCCGCGCGCCCCGCCCTCCACGCCCGTGCGCAGCACGGCGAGTCCCTGCGACTCGAGCAACACGCTGTCGGGAGACCAGGGTGGGGCATCGCTTGACAGCTCGGGCTCCATGAACAGCAGCGCCCACCAGGAGAGGCGGTCGCGCGAGACGGGAGAAGGGAGAGGTTCGGTCGGCGCATCGTGCAAGTACGAATCGAACACTTCCGGCTTCACCGCGGACACGTTGTACAACGCGTTGAGCCAACTCTGGAGCTCGCCCTTCCCCCCTTCCCCTTCCCCTTGCCGCGTTTCGGCGAGCCCGACCTCCCACACCTCGAGGTACATCGGCTGCGCGAGCGAGATCCCGAAGCGCGAATCCTTGCGCGCGGGGAACGTGAAATCGGGGAGCGCGGTGAGCGTCGGCGCGAGCAGCGCGGCGCGCAAGCGCGCCGCCGGCTCGGGCTCGGCCGCGAGCTCGACGCCCGCCGCGCGCGCCCACGGGGCGCCGGTCAGCAGCCCGCGCAGCGCGAACAGGTGATAGTTCTCTCCTTCGTACCACATCCCGTCCCGCCCAAACCCACGCGCCAGGTGCGCCAGCAGACCGGTCTGACCCTCGATTGCCCGCTGTGCCAGGTCCTGGTCCTCGAACCAGACGGCGATCGCCGCCAGCGCCGCATCGTTCCACGTCTGACGGTTCGAGAACCCTTCGTCGAACTCGCCGATCAAGTTGGCCGCCTCGTCCGCCACCTGTCCCACACCCTTCGCGGCGGCGGCGTCCAGCCGTCCCGACTCGCGCAGCAGGACCGCAGCCGCGAGGTAGTTGCAAATCCAAATGGATTCGAGGTACGTGGAGAAGAACAGCCGGCTCGGTCCGAGCACGTTGTCCCGATTGGGATATTGCCAATAGCTCCGCGCGTAAGCGCGGAGAATCTCGGCGGCCCTCGCACCCGCCCCTTCGTTTCCCCCGAGCGCCGCGAGCGCGGCGAGATGTGCCGCCCGCTCGGCGAGCCACAGGTGCTGGAACCGCGCCCAGGCGCGGTCGTGCCGCTCGCCGGTGTACGTCTGGCCACAGCGCGAGCAGCGGTGCTCGTGCGGGCTCCACGGATCGAAGGTGAGTGTCGTGCCGTCTGCCGGGCAGATGCCGCCGTCGGCGGAGAGCAGAGCCTTCTCGGACGGGACGGGCGGCATCCGCTCGATCACGGGCGTGGCGCGTTGACCCAGGCGGGCCAGCAGGGCCGACAGATCGCGCGAGCGGGCGATCTCCGCCCGGCGCGTGGCGAGCACCTCCGCGGTCACCATGCGCGCACCCCCGTCGCCGCCCAGCGGAGCGGGAGCATGGTGGCCCCGGCCTCCCGTGCCGCGGCGACGGCGGGCCGCACGTCGTCACCTGCGACGAAGAACATCGCCCCTCCCGCCCCCGCCCCAGCGGCCTTGCCGCCGAGCGCGCCCGCGTCCGCGAGCGCGCGCTCGAGCCGGGCCATCTCAGGCGTGCGCATCTCGGGGTCGAGCGCCTGCTGGAGCCGCCAGTTTTCGCCCAGCCCCTTTGCTACGCGCGCCAGGTCGGCCGCGCGCAGCGCTTCGGCCATGGCGTCCGCCACGTCGCGCATCGCCCGCAACGCGCCCGTCACCTGCCGGTCGTCGCGCGCGTACGCGGCCATCACGCGCGCGATGGTGGCGCCCGAGACGCGCGAGCGACCCGTGTAGCACAGCACCGTCTGCCGCTCGAGCGCCGCGGCGAACGCCGGGTCGAGGGTGATCGGCTCGATCCCGACGTCGGGGTCACGGAAGCTGAGGCGCTGAAATCCGCCCAGGGCGGCCGCGAACTGGTCCTGTTTGCCGCCCGGGATCCCGGCCTCGACCGTCTCCAGGTACCATGCCTGCTCGGCGATCTCGCGCTCGGACGGGCGCTCGCCGCGCGCGTGAGTGAGCGCCGCGACGAGTGCCACGTCCAACGCGCCCGAGCTGCCGAGCCCCGACCCGGGAGGCGCGTCGGACCGCGTGGTCAGCGTGCACGCGCTCTGCACCGGGAACATCCGCAGCGCCGCCTTGATCAGATTGAGGCGACCGTCCAGGACGAGCCCGCCCGAGTCGGCGCACTCGAGCTCCTGGCCCAGCTCCTCGGAGACGAGACGGATCAGCGTGCCGCCGAGCTTCAACTCGACGTGAGCCGCGAGGTCGATGCACCCATTCACCACGACCCCCCCTTCACGCGCGGAGAATGGGGGCACGTCGGTCCACCCGCCCGCGAAATCGAGCCGTACCGGCGCGGCGGCCCGGAACTCGCTCACCAGCTCGCGTCGCTTCACGGGCCGACGCGCCACTGCGTGACGGTCGGAAGCTCGCCCCGCAGGTCCATGCGCACGCCCTGCACCCGGCGGTTCATCCCCTGCACGCCACGGGCGTGATACAGGAATGCCACGGGAAGCGAGTCGCGGAACAGACGCTGCGCCGCCGCCGGGTCGGCCGGCACGCGCATCCCGGCGATGTCGGCGAGTGGCGTCAGGTAGCCCAATCCCGCATCGCCCGGTGTGCCGAGCACCGCCGCCGCGAAGTCGCGACGGCGTGCGTTCACACGATCGAGAAACGCGGTGAGCTCGAGCTGACGGATCGCGACCTGAAACCCCACGCCCGCGAGGCGCGCCTGAATCATTTGCTCGAGCGGCGCTTCACCGCTCCCGACGGTGAGGAGCTCGAACGCGATCGTTCTGCCGGCCAGCAGGCGACGCGCTGAGTCGGGGTTCGTCGGGATCGCGTGCCCGGGCACGTAGCCGGGCACGTCAGGCGACACCGGGCCGTCGGCGACCGTGCCGAACCCGTAGAGGTAGCCGTCCACGATCTCCTGGCGGTCGAGCGCGAGCCCCACGGCGCGCCGGACGCGCACGTCGTCGAAGGGCGGCCGGCGCGTGTTGAACACGATACCGTGCGGGAAGATCAGCGGGTAGTCGAGCACGACGAGGTCGGGACGCCGGCGCACGAAGCCCGCGTGCGCCGGCTGGATGCCCGCGAAGTCGAGCTCCCCGGCGGTGAGGGCGGCCAGTTTGGTGGTGGGCTCGTCCACGACGACCACGATGAATCGCTCGAGCTGGGGCGGGCCGCCCAGCGCCTGCGGGAAGTCGGGATTCGCGGCGAACGCCCAGCGCCGGTTCGCTTCGTGCGCGACGAAGCGGAACGGCCCGTTGCCCACGGGCTGAGCATTCCACGCCGCCCGGCGCAGCTGGGCGTGCGGCACCGAATCGAGCAGATAGCCCGGGAGGATGGCGAGATCGGTGAGTACGTCGGGGATGCCTCGCTGCGGCCGGCCGAAGCGCATCACGACGGTCGAGTCGTCGCGATCGTTCACGAACACGACGTCCGCGAGGTCGTTCAGGCGCGGGTAGCCGGTCGCGGGATCGCGCGCCGCGTTGAGCGTCCAGGTCACGTCCCGCGCGGTCGTCGTGACGCCGTCGTGCCAGCGCACCCCCGACTGCAGCCGCAGCACCAGCGTCTGTCGGTCGGGAGCCCAGGTCCATTCACGTGCCAGGTAGGGCCGTGGCGTGAGCGTCGAGTCGTACCGCACCAGCGTCGTGAGCAGCACGTAACGCTGGACCTGCTTCGCGAGCGGATGGACGGTGACGAGCGGGTTGATGCTTTGCAGGTCAGCGCCCGAGGCATAGATCACGGTGCGCCCGCGGCGCGCGGGGCTCACCCCCCCGCACGCCGCCAGCGTCACTCCCGCAAGCAGCACCCGCGCCGTTCGTCGCCGCACGCCCGGATTCTAGCGGCCGCCCGAGGTGCGCGCGAGATTCCGCCTATGCTCGCCGCCCTCGCGCGCCGCGCCGTGAGCGGGCTCGCCGTCGTGGCGGGCGTCGTGACCCTCACGTTCTTCCTGCTGCGGCTCGCGCCGGGCGATCCCGTGGAGCTGCTGCTCGGCCCCGCGGCCACACCCGCTCAGGTCGCCGCCCAGCGACACGCCCTCGATCTCGACCGGCCGCTCGCCGTCCAGTACGTGGCCTGGCTGGGCCGGTTCGCCCGCGGCGAATGGGGCACCAGCATCGCCACGGGCCGGCCGGTGCGGACGCTGCTGGGTGAAGCGGTGCCGGCGACACTCGAGCTGGTCGGCCTGTCGCTGGTGCTGAGCTACGTCCTCGGCCTCGCCGTGGGCGCCGTGCAGGCGACCGCGCGCGCGCGACTCGACACGGCGCTCTCCGTCGCCACCGTCACCCTGTACGCGGTTCCCGGCTATTGGCTCGGACTGATGCTGGTGATGGTCTTCACCTACTGGGCCCGCGCGCTCCCCGCCTTCGGCCGCGCGGGATTCGACAGCGAATTCCTCTCCGGCTGGGCCTGGCTCGCCGACCGGGTGCGCCACATCGCGCTGCCGCTCGCCACGCTCACGCTCATCGGCATCGGCGGCACGGCCCGGTTCGTGCGCGGCGCCATGCTCGACGTGCTCGGCCAGCCGTTCGTCCGAACCGCCCACGCGAAGGGGCTCTCGCCGCTGGCGGTCACGCGGCACCACGTCGCCCGCAACGCCCTCGTCCCGGTCGTCATCCTGCTGGGGCTGTCCTTTCCAGCCCTGTTCTCGGGCGCGGTCTTCGTGGAGTTCGTCTTCGCCTGGCCCGGCGTCGGGCGCAAGCTGGTCGAGGCCGTGCTGGCGCGCGACTACCCCGTCGTGATGGCGGCGACCGCGGTGAGCGCGATCCTTGTGGTGGTCGAGTGGGGACGTGGCGACCCAACACGACATCGTCGCCACGCGCTTCCTGCCCCCGCTCGCCACCGACGCGCGTGGCACGGTCCACCCGCTCGGGACCGACCGCTTCGGGCGCGACGTGTGGACTCGGCTCGCCTACGGCGCCCGCATCTCGCTCGGCGTGGGCACGCTCGCCGTGCTGCTGTCGATCGCGATCGGGCTCGCCGTCGGCGCCGTCGCGGGCTACGCGCGGAGACCCGTGCGTACCCTGCTGCTCGCGCTCACCGATGTCGCGCTCGCGCTGCCGCGCGTCGTCCTGCTGCTGCTGCTCGCCACCCTGTGGCGACCCAGTGCGGCCCTCGTCATCCTGGTGCTCGGCGTGACCGGCTGGATGTCGGTCGCGCGGCTGGTGCAGGGCGAGGTACGCTCGCTCGCCGCTCGCCCGTTCGTCGAAGGAGCGAGCGCCCTGGGGATGTCCCGCGGACGCGTCCTGTGGCGACACATCATCCCCAACGCGCTCACGCCCGTCATCGTGGCCGCCGCGCTCGGCCTGGGCAACGCGATCATGCTCGAGGCCGGCCTCTCGTTTCTGGGCCTCGGCGTCCAGCCCCCCACCCCCTCGTGGGGCAACATGATCGCCTCGGGGCGCGACACGTTGGTCAACGCCCCGTGGGTCGCGGCGGCGCCAGGGGTCGCGCTGGTGGTGGTGGTGGTCGCTTGTACGTTGTTAGGAGACGCGCTGCAGGACGCGCTCGATCCGGCGCGGCGTTATCCCTGATCTGTCCTCTGTGATGACGGATAACGGACAACGGATCACGCGTCTGCCACCGCCAGCTGCTTGAGGACCGTCTCATTCAACTCATGCCCGCCGTCGAACGGCATCTCCTCGTACGGAACGCCGCTGGCGCGCAGCCGCTCCCCGATCTGGCGCACTACTTTGGGAGTGATGAGCTCGTCCGCCCGCCCGTATACGAGCGTCAATCGGGCGGATCGCAACCGCTCCGCCACCATCCCGGGCGTGAGATCGAGATCGGGTGGGAACTCACCGCCCCACAGCACCAGCCGATCGACGTGCGTCTTCCCCAGCGCCGCCCAGCGGCTGACCGTGGCCGCCCCTTGCGAAAAGCCGATCGCGTGAACGCTCACGGGCTCGCTCCTCATGCCACCTCGGACGTGATCGTGTACGGCGTCGAGATACCGCACGTAGTCCTCGATCTCGACGAGCCGGTCTTCGCGAGTCATCCAGCTCGCGCCGACCCGGCGCTCGGCGGGACTCTCACTCAGGTAGAATCGCGACAGCCCCTCCGGCGCGATGATCACCCGTGAGCCATCGTCCAACGGCTCGAAGTGGCGCAGGAACCGTCCGGCCAGCTGGCCGTAGCCATGGCACACGAACCACAGTTGGCGCGTAGCCGGTCCGGGCTCGCCGAGCGAGTAGTAGCGCGCGGTCTTGGCGACTGCGAGATGGTGTTCTTGCATCACGTCACGAGAATGGTCACGATTTCGTGCGGCTCCGCCACGAACCGCACCGTCTTCCCACGCCCCTCCAGCACCAGCGCGGTGGATTCACGCTCGTCCGCCCGCACCCGATGGGCGCTCTTCACTCCTTCTCCGAACCGCCACGCACCCGCCGTCTTTCTGCCCGTGGCATTGTAGCAGCGCAGCACCATGGGCGAGCCCTGCTGCGCGGGCTTCACCGCCGAGACCACCAGCCCCGTCCCCTCGAGAGCGATGTCGATGGACGCAGGCACGAGCCGCGTCGCGTCCCGCAGCCAGAAGCCTCGCACCGGAAGGAAGACGTCCTCCCACAACGCCGGGATGACGTCGCCCCGCTCCACCTCGGCCTGCGAGACGGGCGCGATCGCGAGCTCGACGCGGCTGGTGCCGAGGCACTGCGCCAGCGGCGTGGCAGTGGGCCACCCGGCGTGCCCGGGCCGCGTGGGCAGATCCCCGCGCGACAGCTCGCCCACCGCGCGTAGCAGCGTCAGCACCAGGTCGCCGCGCCGGGTCCACTCGTACTCGAAGAATCCCGGCGTCAGCAACGCGAGCCCGCGCCGCCCGTCCGCCGCCGCGACGAAGCGCTGTGCGGGCGCGGTCGCCACCGGCGTCTCGAGCGGATAGTCGGCCGCGTGAACTGCCACGGGGGCTCGCGCGACTGTGCCGAACGCCGCGCCCGCCACCGCGGGGACGCCGGAGAGGTTGGTCGGCACCCGGGCGCGTAGCCGATGCCACGTCGCCTGGTTGTCGACGTCGAGGATACAGCGCACGACGGGACTGTCGGCGTGCAGCGTGATCACGAGCCGGACGCTCA
>MNIR01000023.1:0-1893 GCA_001919865.1 Gemmatimonadetes bacterium 13_1_20CM_4_69_16
CTCGTACGGATGCGGCCGCAACGCCACGGGATCCACTTCCTTGGCGCGCTTGTAGGTCAACCACGTGTCGATCACGTCCTGCGTGAACACCCCCCCCTGCAGCAGAAAGTCGTGGTCGGCCTCGAGGGCGGCCAGCGACTCGCCGAGCGATCCGGGCGTGTTCTTGACGTGCTTGCGCTCCTCCGGCTCGAGCTCGTACAGGTCCACGTCCATCGGCTTCGGGGGCTCGATCTTGTTCTTGACCCCGTCCAAGCCTGCCATGAGCAGCGCGGCGAACGTGAGGTACCCGTTGCTCGAAGGATCGGGCGCCCGGAACTCGATGCGCTTCGCCTTCGGCGACTTGGAGTACACCGGGATGCGGCAGATCGCCGACCGGTTGCGCTGCGAGTAGATCAGGTTGATCGGCGCCTCGTAGCCCGGCACCAGCCGCCGGTAGCTATTGGTGGTCGGTGCCGCGAATGCGAGCAGCGCCGCCGCGTGCTTGATCAGCCCGCCGATGTACCAGCGCGCCGTGTCCGAGATCAAGCCGTACCCGTTCGCGTCGAAGAAGAGGTTCTTGGCGTCCTTCCATAGGCTCATGTGCACGTGCATCCCGGAGCCGTTGTCCCCGAACATCGGCTTCGGCATGAATGTCGCCGTGTAGCCGTGCTGCTGGCACACGTTCTTGACGATGTACTTGTACATCATCAGCTGATCCGCCATGCGGGTCAGCGTGGTGAACCGCATGTCGATCTCGGTCTGCCCCGCCGTGCCCACTTCGTGGTGGTGCACCTCCACGTCGATCCCGGAGGCGATCATGGCGAGCATGATCTTGGAGCGCAGGTCCTGCAGCTTGTCCACCGGCGGCACCGGGAAGTAGCCCTCTTTGTGCCGCGGCCGGTGGCCCAGGTTCGCCGCGCCGCCGTTGGTCCCCGAGTTCCAGATCCCCTCTTCCGAGTCGATGTGGTAATAGCCCTCGTGCGCGTTCTGGTCGAAGCGCACGGAGTTGAAGATGTAGAACTCGGCTTCCGGCCCGTAATAAGCGGTCGTCGCGATCCCCGACTTCACGAGGTGCTGCTCGGCCTTCTGCGCCACGTAGCGCGGATCGCGCGAGTAGCGCTCGCCGGTCACGGGGTCCGCGACGTCACAGGTGAGCGACAGCGTCGGCACCTCCAAACACGGATCCACGAACGCACTCGCGGGGTCCGGGAACAGCAACATGTCGCTCTCGTTGATAGCCTGGAACCCGCGGATCGAGGACCCGTCGAACCCGATCCCCTCCTTGAACAGCTCCTCCGTGAGCTCCTTCAGGGGGATCGAAAAGTGCTGCCAGGTGCCCGGCAGGTCGGTGAACCTGAGATCCACCACCTGCACGCCGGCATCCTTGGCCTTGCGCACTACGTCGGCGGGCGTGGCGGCGGCGCCCGGCTTCGCTCCGGTCGTCGCGGTGGTGGGCTGTAACGTCGCGGTCATAGGGTCGCTCTCCTAAAGCGGTCTGGTGAGGCGGGGCGATGCACGGTCGATGCCACAAACGACGAGCACCGGGCGGCGGGCTCGGTGCGGCCGGCGCTCAATGATCTCACGGGGCAGGCTACGGCTGGCATGCGAGAAGCTACCAGCGCCGTTGCGCAGTGTCAACCGTTCTGTGTCTACTGCGCAACAATCGGTGGCCGGAAAGATCGCAGCTCTGGCCTTGCGTTGCAGAGTGTCATGGAAACTACGCAATTCGTGCACAACCATGCATGCGCCGTGTCACTCCTCCAGAGCTTCAACGAAGTGCCACAGCTCCACAGCCGAAAATTCCCCGAAGCGCTCCTGGATCTCGCGCTCGGACCACTCGAGAAAGATCCAGCTCGTGGTGCGGTGCCGCTCACCCCCCACGAAGTGCACCCGGCCTCGCACCGCGCCTCCCCC
>MNIR01000023.1:1909-41343 GCA_001919865.1 Gemmatimonadetes bacterium 13_1_20CM_4_69_16
GGAGGGCGGGTCACGCAGCATAGAGTACGCTGCCTCGCGGATTCCTGCCAGTTAGATTCCGGCCTCGATGAATTGTCACGCGTGCGGGACTCCCCTCGCGGCCGCGGCGCGCTTCTGTCACAAGTGCGGCGCGCAGACCTCCGGCGGGCAGGCGGCCGGCTGGCGGGGCGGCCTTCCGTGGGCGGGGGTCGGCGCGGCGCTGGGGGCGCTCGTAACCGTGCTGCTGCTCCGCTTTGGCTGGAGCAGGGAGCCGGGAGCCGTTTCCGACGGTGCACCAGGGGGTGGGGGTACGGCTCCCAGCTCCCAGCTCCCCGCTCCCGACATTTCCCAAATGTCCCCCGAAGAGCGCGCCACGCGCCTGTACAATCGGGTCATGACGCTTCACTCGCAGGGGAAGCCGGACAGCGCCGGGTTCTTCCTGCCGATGGCACTGCAAGCGTACGCCATGCTCCCCGCGCTCGACGTGGACGCGCGCTATCACGTCGGTGTGCTCGACCTCACTGCAGGCGATCCGGCCGGGGCGCTCGCTCAGGCGGACTCGATCCGCCGCGCCGTCCCTACTCATCTCTTCGCGTTCATGCTGCGGGCGCGCGCGCTCGAGCTCCGACACGATCTCGCAGGATCGCGCCGGGCGTACAGTGACTTCTTGACGCACGAGGCGCGCGAGCGCGCCCGCAACCGGCCGGAGTACGCCGACCACACAGAGAACCTGGATGCCTTCCACGAGCAAGCCAGGCAAGTCGCCGCCGGACAGACGCGTGCCCCCTAAGCCCACGCGCACCATCCACCTCGCGCACAGCCCCGACGCGGACGACGCCTTCATGTTCTGGGCGCTCGCCGCCGGCAAGATCGACACCGGCGATCGGCGTTACGAGCACGAGCTGGCTGACATCGAGACCCTGAACCGCCGTGCGCTGAGCGGCGAGCTCGAGGTGACGGCGGTGTCGCTGCACGCCTACGCCCACCTCGCCGACCGCTACGCACTGCTCGCTCACGGGGCAAGCATCGGGGACCGCTACGGGCCCCGCCTGGTGGCGCGCACCCGGCCCCCCGCGGATGTCCGCGCCGCCCTCGCCGCCCCCGGCGCCCTCGTGGCAGTACCGGGCGAGCTGACCACCGCCTTCTTGACGCTCAAACTTTACCAGCCGGCGGCCCGGCACGTCGTCGTGCCGTTCGACCAAATCGAAGACTATGTGGCCGCCGGGCGCGCCGATGCCGGCCTGCTGATCCACGAGGGACAGCTCACCTACGGCGATCGCGGGTTGCACCTGTGGGTGGATCTGGGAGAGTGGTGGTATCAGGAAACGGGCGGACCATTGCCCCTCGGGGGCAACGTGGTGCGACGCGATTTGGGAGCCGCGCTGATGCATGACGTCGCGCGCGATCTGAGGGCGAGCATTCAGTACGCGCTCGGGCATCGCCGCGAAGCGCTCGCCCACGCACAGACGTTCAGCCGCGGGCTCGACGTGGCCCTCACCGATCGTTTCGTCGGCATGTACGTCAACGCCTACACGGTCGACTACGGCCCACAGGGACGCCGTGCCGTGGCTGAGCTGCTCGAGCGCGCTCAACGCGCGGGCCTCGTGCCCGGGCCGGTGGATGTCACGTTCATCGGGGCGAGCTCGTGAGCCGGGGCCTGTCCAGACGTCGCCGGCCGCGCCATCTTGTGTCGTTGCAATCACCGAAGGAGCGCTGAGTGGCGGCCGATAGCTCGGGGACGGTCCAGGTGCTCGTGGTGGACGACGAGGAGCCGATTCGCAACGCCCTCAAGAAGTTCCTCGCACAGCAGCAGTTCGAGGTCTACGCGGCAGGCTCAGGTGAAGAGGCGCTGCAGCAGCTGCGACGACACCGCATCTCCCTCATGCTGTGCGACATCCGCATGCCCGGAACCAGCGGCGTCGATCTCGTGCCCCAAGCCATCGAGATCGAGCCCGAGCTCGCCATCCTGATGCTCACGGCCGTCAACGACGCGACCAGCGCCGCCCTGTGCATGCAGCGCGGCGCGATGGACTACCTCACCAAGCCGATCGAGCTCGCCGACCTGGGCCGCGCGGTGCAGCGTGCCCTGAAACGCCGCGAGATGCTGCTCGAGAATCGTCACCTGAACCAATGGCTCAAAGAAGAAGTCACCACCCGCACCGCCGAGCTGCACCGCGAGCGCCAGAAGCTCGAGCGGATTTCCGTGGCGACACTCGAGGCGCTGGTGAACGCCCTCGAGGCGAAGGACCCCTACATGCGCGGGCACTCCGCTCGTGTCGCGGACTTGTCCGCTACGATCGCCCACCAGGTCGGCCTGTCGGATGAGGAAGTCGAGCAAGTGCGCGTCGCCGGCCGGCTGCACGACATCGGGAAGATCGGGACGCGCGAGGCGGTCCTGAACAAGGAGGGCGCCCTCACCCCGGACGAGTTCGAGCACGTGAAGCAGCACGTCTTGATCGGCTCCCAGATCCTGGCGCCGCTCGTGCACCTTGGCGACATCATCTCGGCAGTGCGCGGACACCACGAGCGCTGGGACGGCACCGGCTACCCGGACGGGCTGCGCGGCGAGCAGATACCCATGGCCGCCCGGATCCTCGGGGCCGCGGAGGTCTACGATGCCCTCAGCACCTCGCGCGCCTACCAGGAGAAGCTGACCCCGGAGCAGGCCATCCAGCGCCTTGCGGACCTCTCCGGGACGGTAATTGACCCTACGGTCTACGACGCGCTCGCGACCATCGTGGGGCGACGCGGGACGTTGGTGTTCCTGGACGAGGGCGGCGGCGCGGCGACCTGAGCCTGCGGCCGAACCCGCGGCTCGGCCCTGCCGCTCCAGCGGCCTGCACTCCATGCTGGTGGCGCTCACCGGAGGCACGGGGTTCGTCGGCCGACACATCGCCGCCACGCTCGTGCGCCGAGGACACCGCGTACGCGCGCTGACGCGCGACCCCGGACGGACACGCTTCCTTCCCCAGCAAGGCGTGGAGTCCCTCCCCGGACACCTGGGCGACCGCACTGCCCTGGAGCGGCTCGCCCGCGGCGCCGATGCGATCGTCCACCTCGTCGGCATCATCGTCGAGCAGGGCCCGCAGACGTTTGCAGCCGTCCACGTAGAGGGGACCGGGGCGATGCTCGCCGCCGCACGGGCGGCGGGGGTGTCGCGCTTCGTGCACATGAGCGCCGTGGGAGCGCGGGACGAGCCCGGGGCTACGCCTTACCATCGCACCAAGCGCCAGGCGGAACAGTTGGTCCGCGACTCAGGACTGTCGCACGCGATCCTCCAGCCGTCGATCATCAACGGGCCCGAGAGCGCGCCCATCCAGCTGCTGGCGCGCTTGCACTGCTGGTCCCCCGCCGTCCCGGTGTTCGGGGACGGCCGCTTCCCGACACAGCCGATCTGGGTAGATGACGTCGCGCTGGCGTTCGCCTGCGCCGTCGAGCGGCACGATGTCAGCGGGGTGTTCGAGCTCGGGGGACCCGAGGTCCTGACTTACGAGGAGTTCCTGCTCGCCATCGGTCGGGCCGCGCGGTGCTCCCGACCCCTGATCCACATCCCACTTGGCCTCGTGCAGGCGGTGGCCCGTGGGTTCGACCTGCTCGGTGCCGCCGCTCCCATCACGAGCGACCAGGTCCAGATGCTGGTCGAGGGAAGCGCGACGCCCGGCAACGCGATCGAGTCAGTGTTCGGGATCAGGCCGCTGCCGTTCGAGGAAGGCTTGAAGCGGTTCCTGTGACTGCGGCGTGGCAAAAAAAACCAAACCCGGGGCTGAAAGCTCCCCGGGCTGGCGGTCGGGCGAAGTGGCCGTCACACTTCGGCCGCGACCTCTGTTCACTCACACGTTGTACGGGACGGAGCACTGAAGGTTTCACGCCCAACCTTCCCCCAACCCGCCCGTCCTGTCCTTCGCCTACTTAGACGCACACCCCCCTCAAAGGGTTGCACCCGTCACCAACGTTTCACTCTGCCCACCCTAGAGACCGTGAGAGTCGCGATCTTCGTCCCGCGCCGCAGGACGATCCGGGTATTCGAGAGGCCCCACGCCATCCCCGTAGGGATGAACACCACCTCGGGGTTGGACAGTTCCACTGCTACGCCGTGGTGGGCCGGCCCGGCCCAGCGCGTGTACGGCTGCCAAGCACCCGCACCCCAGCGGTCGAGCCGCAAGGAGTCGGCTGCGATCAGCAAGTGGGCGCGCGAGCCACCCATCACCGCGGCGTGCCGGGCGAGGGCCAACGCGGTGGTGATTTCCACGGCCGCCCGATCCACGGCCGCCCAATCGAGCCATGCTCTCGCGCGCGGCAGGGCGGCGGCGCCCAACACACTCACGATGGCGAGCACGGCGGCCAATTCGGCAAGTGAGAAGCCTCGTCGCATGGCGTGCAATTAGCGGCGTGCTGCTGCAAACCCGGCACCCGAACCGTGCGGCGGCAAGCGAGAAAATGCGGCCGTCGCGACCTAACGCACCGGGGCGGAATGAGCTATCTTGTGGGCCCGTTCCACTTGCACCGAGGCACGGCGCCTGCCCAGCGAAGGCGTGGCGTACATCAGGCTCCAGCACCGGAATGCATCGGGAATGCCGTCTGCGCGCTTGAAGTTCGAATCGCTACCCCACGCGATTTTCCTACAACGGGCCACGGGGCCATCCCCTGCGGCTTCGCTCGAGGCGCGCTTGGGACAGGGGGCGTTCCTGGCCCTGCGGCTGGTCGACCTCCTCGCTCCCGACCGGGACCCCGTGTCGCAGGATGCCTTCCACTACCAATGGGTAGCGACGGACCGGTTCTGCGGCGAGCTACGCGCCGCCGCAGCCGAAGGGGTGCACGTCCACCGCGTAGCCGCGAGCGCGTCGGACGCCCATCGGCTGAGCGACCCGCGGTTCATAGGATCGGCGCTGCTGGTATACGCGCTCTACCTCGAGGACGCGATGCACCTAGAGGAGGCGCTGGACGTGTTGCGGACGCTCGTCCAAGTGGGAGGCATGCGGCTGTCGTCCTCCGATGCGGTCGCGGTGCGGCTGCGTATCGCGCGCGTGCACCGCAAGCTGAACCGGTTCGACGAGGCGGAGGCGGCCTACGCCGAGGCCGGCGAGCTCGCCGCGACCGTGGGCGATCGGTACTCCGAGCTGCTGAGTCGGATCGGGCGTGCCAATAGCGTGCTGGGCCGCGGTAATCTGGCGGAAGCGGAACGGAGCATGCGCAGCATTCTGGTGGAGGCTCGCGCAGCCGGCCAGCGGGACGCCGAGGCGCGCGCCGAGCACGGTATCGGTGTGGCGCTCCATCACAAGGGACAGCCGGCGGACGCGATCCCGCACGTATGGCGCGGGTTCGAGCTGTTCGAGGACGAGGAGTCGCGCCTGCGCGCGCTCAGCGATATCGGCGTCATGCTGCTGGCGGTGGGCGACTGTGTCGGGGCGGAGCGCGCCCTCTCAGAAGTCGTCCGCCACGGGGGTACGCGCGACAGCACGAGCAACGCGATGATCGAGCTCATGCACTGCGCCGCGTACCGACGCGACCGTGTCGGTTTCGCGCGGTGGCGCGAGCGCTGCGAGCAACGCCTGGCCGAGATGCCCCCAAACATCCTGGCGGATTTCTACCTGAAGCAGGGCATCGGCCAGGCCCGGTTTGGCCACCCGCGCAGGGCGCAGGCCCTGTTGGCGGAAGCCCTCCGAACCGCCACCGCCGCCGGCCTGCACGAGGTCGAGTTCCGGATCGAGCGCATCAAGAATGGACTGGCCGACTGCGAGCGGCTTGTCCAATGGGAGCTGCCCGAACCTGCCGAGCCGGAGTTCGACACCGCGGAGCTGCGCGAGGTGTCAGCCGCGCTGGCGCAGCTCGGCGGATGATGTCGGTCGTGTCAGGTCTGGGCGCTCGGCGGCTCATGCGTAGGGCGTTTATGCGGCACCGTAGGGCGGTTTTGCGACATGCGCGGTCGCTCCCGGCCACGGCATGACCCGCCCCGTCTACACGGTGGTGATCGTCGACGACGAAGTGCCGTTGCGACGGGTGCTCGAGCGGTCGCTCAGCCGCGAGGGGTACCGCGTCGTGACGGCGGGGAGCGCGGAGGCGGCCTACGCGCTATTGGCGACCGAGCAGGCGAACGCGCTGCTGCTCGACATCCACCTGCCAACGATGTCGGGGCTGGCGCTGTACCTCGCGATCGTGCATCGCTGGCCGGCGCTCGAGGGGCGCATCGCCATCATGACGGGCGACGCCGAAGCGCACGAAGTGCGCACCTGGCTCGAGCGGCACCGCTGTACGGTGATACGAAAGCCGTTCGACCTGAAGGAGATCTCCGACTGGCTCAAGGCGGTCCTGCGGTTCCAGGGGCGCCACGAGCGGGGAGGAGCTGAGGCGTGACCGGAGCGGGGGCGTCGCCGCACGACCCACTGCACATCCTGCGAGAGTACCGCACACTCGCGCCGTGGAATCTGCGCGACCTCGCGTCGCTGGTGGGCGCGGTGCTCGACGCCTCGGCCATCACGCCGATCAATGCCGCCGCCAAGGCGCAACCCAGCGAGCGGACGATCCGCTTCTACGTGACGAAGGGCCTGGTGAGCCCTCCCGAAGGGCGCGGCACGGCGGCCACCTACTCGTACCGCCATTTCCTGCAGCTGCTGTGGATCAAGCTGCGCCAGATGGAGGGGGCAACCCTCCTCACGATCACGAAGGAAATGCAGGACCAGACGGGCGACGTGCTGGAGCGCCGCGCGGCGCAGACCCTCGGCGCCTCCTTGCTCCTGCCCGACCGTCTGCCGCTCCGTACCAAGGGCGCGGCGCCGCGCGGCAAGTCCGGCCGGGCGCTCACCGCATGGATGACGCGCGACGCCCAGCGGGACCCGGAGGTGCCGAGCTCATGGCGCCGGATCCCCGTGGGGCACGGCATCGAGCTCCACGTCGAGGCGGCGCATCCGCTCGCCCGGCTCGGCCCGGACGAGAGCGCGGTCGCCGAGGCGGTGCGGCAGGCCCTGGCGAAACTCATGCCGCACGGCAGCGCGTAGGGCACCATATTCTCGAACCGGGAGCGTCCATGGGCTCGATGATACTTCTCATTCTGCTGGTCGTCCTCGTCGGCTGGCTGATCGGCGCGTACAATGGGCTCGTCTCCCTCAAGAACCAGACGCTCAACGCGTTCAAGCAGATCGACGTCCAGCTCAAGCGCCGCCACGACCTCATCCCCAACCTCGTCAACGCGGTGAAAGGTGCGATGGACTTCGAGCGGTCTACGCTCGAAGCAGTGATCCAGGCGCGCAATCAGGCAGTGAAGGTCAATGCCGCCGGCCCGGACGCCATCAAGCAGATCAGCCAGGCCGAGAACACGCTGTCGTCCGCATTGCAGCGTCTGATGGTGGTGGTGGAGCAATACCCGCAGCTCAAGGCGACGGGCAACATCTCGCAGCTCCAGGAAGAGCTGACGTCCACCGAGAACCGCATCGCGTTCGCGCGCCAGCTCTATAACGACACCGCGACCCAGTACAATACCAAGCAGCAGCAGTTTCCGACGAACCTGGTAGCCGGGATCGCCAAGGCCCAGCCCGCCGACCTGTGGGAGATCGAGGACCAAGCGGAGCGGGCGGTTCCCCAGGTGGACCTCTCGACCAAGCCCAAGGCGTGACGGACGAGACGTCCCTCAACCTCTTTCAACAACAGGAAGCCAACCGCCGGCGCACCTTTTGGCTGGTGGTTGGCTTCGTGGTCTTCTTCGCCTGGCTCGGCTTCGGGGGCGACTACCTGTACTACCTCTACACCCTCCAGGCGCCGCGTCAGGCTTACCACCACACGTTTCCGTGGTTCGGCATCGCGCTGTCGCTGGTGGCGTTGGCGCTCGCGTGGTACGCCTACCAGACCGGGCCCGAGAAGGTGTTGTGGTCGACCGGGGCAGAGGAGGTCACCGACCCCGAGGACCCCAAGGAGAAGCAGCTCGTCAACGTCGTGGAAGAGATGGCGATCGCTGCCGGCGTCCCGCGGCCGCGCATCTGGATCGTGGACGACCCCGACCCGAATGCGTTCGCCACCGGGACGGATCCGCTGCATTCACACATCGCCGTGACACGCGGGCTGCTCGACCTCTGCAGCCGCGATGAGCTCCAAGGGGTGATCGCCCACGAGCTGGGTCACGTGAAAAACCTCGACGTTCGGCTCATGACCACCCTGGCCGCCCTGGTGGGCGCCGTTGCCCTGATGCACGACGGGGCGACGCGCGTGATTCGGCCGGGGGGCGGCGGGGGGAGCGGCGACGAGCGGAAGCCGAGCCCTCTCCTGCTGGTGCTCGCCGTCGTGTGGCTCATCTCCTGGCTGCTGGCACCGATCGTCGCCCAGCTGCTCGCGTTGGGTGTGAGCCGCAAGCGGGAGTACCTCGCGGACGCCATGAGCGCTCAATTCACTCGCAACCCGCTGGCGCTCGCGAGCGCCCTCCAGAAGATCGAGGGCGCCGACGCTCCCACCACGCACATCAAGCGCGGGGCGGCGCACCTCTGCATCGCCGACCCGCTGGGCCGCCGGCTCACGGACCACGAAGGGGTGTTCGCGGACGCGCTCGCGACGCACCCGCCCATGGCGAAGCGGATCGCGATCCTCCGGGGGATGGGCTACGCCCAGCTCAAAAAGGAGGGAGGAGCCCTCTCGTGACGGGGTGGCTCGGTCGCCGGGCCCTCCGCACGATCCACGAGTTCCGGACCCGCCTCGCGCGCTATCACCTGCAGCAGCGAACCCTCGCCAAAGCGATGCTCGTCGACGACCCCGTCGTGCGAGCAGCCGCGCTCCACCACGCCCGCGAGCACGGCCTGACGGACGCCCAGGTGCGGGCCCGCGTGGCGCGCTACGTCGACGAGATCGTTCCCCAACTCAACGTCCTCTCCTACTACAAGCTCGGATACAACGTCGCGAAGGTCGTTCTCAACCTGCTGTACCGGGTGACTGTCGATTATCAGGACGAGCGCGCGCTGGAACGGATCCCCAAGAAGGACGTGGTGGTGTACGTCATGAACCACCGCTCAAACGTGGACTACGTCGTCGTGGCGTACGTGCTGGCATACGGCGCGCACCTGAGCTACGCCGTCGGCGAATGGGCGCGGGTGTGGCCGCTGGAATACGTGTTCAAATCGTTCGGGTCCTATTTCGTCCGGCGCGGCTTCCGCGAGCCGCTGTACCACGCCGTGCTCGAGCGCTACGTCCAGCTGATCACCAAGAACGGCGTGACGCAGGGCTTCTTCCCGGAGGGCCGGCTCGCTCGCGACGGCCGCTTGGGGCCGCCCAAGGTCGGCCTGCTGGACTACATCTGTCGCACACTGCGCGATCCCGAATTCACGCGGGACATCTGGTTCGTGCCGGTCGCGATCAACTTCGACCGGGTGCTGGAAGATCGCGCGCTGATTCGCGAGCTGGTCGACGAGCAGGACCGGCCGGCGCGGGTCTCCCAAGCGTGGACGGTGGTGAGTTACGTCGCCAGCAACCTGCTGCGCCTGCTCACCGGCCGCCTGCAGCGCTACGGTCGGGCGGCTGCCAACTTCGGCACGCCGCTCTCGCTGCGGCACTGGCTGGCAGCGGCGCAGCCGCAGCTGCTCGAGCTCGCCAAGGCGGCGCGCCTCGCCGGGCTGCAGCAACTCGCCGAGGAGCTGATGCGCCGCATCGGCGCGATCATCCCGGTGACGCCGGTCCCGCTCGCCGCCGCGGCGCTGCTCTCCTTCGAGCGGTCCGTGATCCCCCGGGGGGCCCTGCTCGAGCGCATGGACCAGCTGCGCGACCGGCTGCACGACGTCAACGCCAAGGTGGTGCGCGGCGACGCCCGCATCCTCGACGTGTGGGACCGCGCCTGGCGCATGCTCCGCCTGCGGCGGCTCGTGGTGGCGGATGGCGACAGCCTGGTGGTGTTGCCGGGCGGGCGTCCGCTGCTCGAGTTCTACGCCAACTCCATCGCGCACCTGTTGCCCATCCGGGGACCGAGGACGCCGTTCCACAAGCAGCACGAGACGGACCCAGGGCTGCCCCGCCTCCGTCGCTCCCCTTAGCCTTAGAGCATGTCCCGTCGAGAAGCCGTGGCGGGGAGACGTCGGACCGCGCTCGTGGCACGATCGATCTGCTGCACCACGGTGAGCAAGAGTTCTCGGGTGACGAACCCCTCGGTCTCCATCCCCGCCAGCTCCGCGGCGCAGCGCGCGGCGTGGAGAGCGTCAGTGATTTCCGCCACCGTCGCCTGAGCCCACAGCCCCAGCGGATGCGGCATTCGATAGGTGGGCGCCATGAGGCGAGAAGCTAGGAGGGCGCGCCGGTCCGCCAGCACCGGATTTTCCGCGGGCGGTACGCCTTTGCGCGACGCACGGCGTCCGACGACTCGGCGTGACACCGTTGCGTCGCCTGTTCCGTGACGTCGTATCGTTTTGTCCCTCATACGGCCGATATCGCCGTCGAGCTCCGGGCCCAGAATGAACGGGGCCTCTATCAAGCCGGGGTGGACGCGCTGCGGGAGCTGCTCGTGGGGACGGCCACGGTCGCCCCGGCTCAAGAGCGCCCGATCGAGCCGCGCGGCGGGGACCCCACCGAGCGCCTCATTCACTTCCTGAGCGACGTCCTGTATCTGTACGACACGGGGCGTTTCCTCCCGGCAGGGGTGTCGGCGTCTGGGGTGTACGGGGAGCCGTTCGACCCCACCAGGCACGAGGCGCAGCGCGAGGTGAAAGCGGTGACGCACCACGGGGCGGAGGTGGAGTCGGACGAGCGCGGCTACCGCGCCACTATCGTGTTCGATGTCTGAGCCGATGCAGCTCGAGCGGATCGACGCTTATCGGTGGCGCGTGCCGCGTCACGGCGGCATGCGCACCGACGGACTGATCTTCGCCGACGACGGGCTGATACGCGATCTCGAAGGCGATCAGGCGGTGCAGCAGGTGGCGAACGTCGCCCACCTCCCCGGGATCGTGGGCCCCGCTATCGCCATGCCCGACATCCATTGGGGCTATGGCTTCCCGATCGGCGGGGTGGCGGCGTTCGACGAGCAGGAGGGCGTGGTGTCGCCCGGCGGCGTGGGCTACGACATCAATTGCGGCGTGCGGCTGCTCGCCACGCCGCTGGACATCGGCGACGTGCGCCCGCGCCTCAAGCAGCTAGTGGATGCGCTGTACCGCACCATTCCCTCGGGCGTGGGGGCGTCCCGCTCCGACGTGCGGCTGGGTCGCCGCGACCTCGAGCGCGTACTGGGCGACGGTGCCCGCTGGGTCGTCGCGCAGGGGTACGGCAGCGACGCGGACCTGGAGGCGATCGAGGCGAACGGATCGCTCCCCGGCGCTGATCCAGAATGCGTCTCCGATCGCGCCAAGGAGCGCGGCGGCGACCAGTTGGGTACCGTGGGCAGCGGCAACCACTTCGTCGAGGTGGGCTACGTCGCCGAGCGGTACGACGCAACCGTGGCCGACCGGCTGGGCCTCGCGCCGGGCACCGTCACGGTGTTCATCCACTCGGGCTCACGCGGCCTGGGCTACCAAGTGTGCGACGACTACCTGGACACCATGCTCGCGGCCGCGGGGAAGTACGGCATCGCCCTGCCAGACAAGCAGCTGTGCTGCGCGCCCATCGGCTCGCCTGAAGGGAAGCGCTATTGGGGGGCGATGAACGCCGCGGCGAACTACGCCTTCGCCAACCGCCAGCTCATGGCGCACTACGCGCGGCAGGCGCTCCGCACCGTGTTCGATGACGAGGCCGCCGCGCGCACTCGGCTCGTGTACGATGTGTGCCACAACATCGCGAAGCACGAAACCCACGACGTCGCAGGCCGGCCCCGACGGCTCTGCATTCATCGCAAAGGCGCAACCCGCGCCTTCCCACCCGGACACGCGGAGTTGGCCCCACAGTTCCGCGATCTGGGGCAGCCGGTGCTGATTCCGGGAGACATGGGGCGCTATAGCTACGTGCTCGTCGGGACCGAAGGCGCTTACCGCGAGACTTTTGGCTCGAGCTGCCACGGCGCGGGACGCCGCATGAGCCGACACAAGGCGAAGCAGCTCGCGCGCTCGCGCAATGTCCCCAAGGAGCTCGAGGAGCAGGGGATCGTGGTGCGCGCGGCCACGCGCGCCACCGTGGACGAGGAGATCCCTGAGGCCTATAAGGACGTGGCGCGCGTGGTGGACGTGGTCCACGCGGCCGGCATCGGCAGGAAAGTCGCCCAGATCAAACCGGTGGGGGTGGTGAAGGGATAGAGGGGCTACGCGGCCCCGGCGGTCTGCTCGAACTCGCGCGTCAGCCCCAGCAGCCGCCAACCCGTGACCACCGCGCCGAGCAGCAGCACCGGCAGCACTTGCAACCCCTGGAGCGCGAGCCCGGCGGCGACCGCCTGCTCGGGCGCGATCCCGAACGGCAGCAGGCCGACGACGAGGGCGGCCTGCACCACGCCTACGTTGGCCGGGGTGGGCCGCAGCAGCCCGCTCAGGTTCGTCGCGACCAGCGCGGTGAAGGAGGCCGCGAGGCTGACCTCGACGTGTGTCGCCTGCAACACAAGGTGATAGGTCGCCCACTGCGTGGCCCAATTCCACACCCCGAGCAGCGTCGGCGCCAGGAGCCGTCCGCCCGACCCCATGCGGCCGAGCAGCACGAGCCGCGAGCGCAACTTGATCGGCAACTGCTCCACCAGCCACGACCCGCCGCGCGCCCACGCGAGCAGCAGCACCACCCCGAGCGCAAGCCCCACCCCGACCTGCACGGCGCGCAGCCACGGCTCCAGCTGGAGTACGCTCGGCGCCATGACGAGGAACAGCGCCAGGGCGAGCGCCTCGGCCACCCTGGTCCACACGACGGATGAGATCGCGGCGGCTACCGGCACGCCGGCCCGTCGCGCGATCCACTGGACGCGCGCCACTTCCCCCGCTACGGCGACCGAGAGGTCGTTCACGGCGGACCCGACGAGGTTCGCCTCCTGGGCGGCGCGCCAGCTATGCGGCGCCGCGCGCTTGAGAATGAGGTGCCACGCCCAGCCTTTGGCGGCGAGCGACGAGAGGTTCACGACCAAGGCCACGGCGAGCAGCCCGGGGTCGGCCGCGAGCAGGGCGGCGAACGTCACGCGCCAGGGAAAATGGACGATGGACTTGAGCGCCAGCCCCACCCCGACCAGGCCCCCCAGCCACCACAGCCAGCGCCAGCGGAGCCGCATCACCGCGCGAGCTCTCCGAGCGGGCGAAAGGCGTACCCCGCGGCGCGGGCGTCGGCGATGATCCCCGGAAGCGCCGCGGCGGTGCGCCGCCGGTCGCCATCAGGGTCGTACCCGTCGCCGTCGTGAAGCAGGATGATCGCGCCGGGACACAGCCGCCGACCGACCCGACGCCGGATCTCCTCTGCCGATACCCGCGGATCCGAATCCCACACGCCGAACGTCCATCCGAACACGCTATAGCCGAGTCGGCGCGTGGCCGCGGTGACGAAAGGATTGCGATAGCCGTGCGGGGCGCGGAACGCGCGCGGCGCGCGTCCCGTCACGTTCCCGATGATTTCGTGAGTCCGCTCGAGCTCTTCACGGATACGGCGGGGCCCGAGAAAATGCAGCTTGCGGTGCCGCAGGGTGTGATTGCCGACCTCGTGACCCGCCGCGACCACGCGGCGCGCGATGCTGGGGAAGCGCCGCACGTGTTCGCCCACCATGAAGAACGCCGCGGGGACCCGGTCGGCCGCGAGCGTGTCGAGAATCGCTTCCGTGGCTGCGGCGTTGGGACCGTCGTCGAACGTCAGGTACGCGGCGCGCCGGCCGCGCGGGCCGCGCCCAATCGACCGGCCGAACAGCGGACTGTTCGGCTCGTACGTGGCGTACGCCCAAACACCGAGCCCGGCGCCCGTCGCGAGCAGGGGGACCAAAACCATGCGGGAGCTTACACCGGATTCCCGATGCGCGGGATAGGCCCGGGATAGGCCAAAAAAGAGCCCCCGGGTCGGCACGATAGGCCGCCCGGGGGCCCTACACACCGGTTACCCGGAGCCGGGGGATTGCTCCCTCCGTTCTTCATCCTGCCGCCGCCGGTTGACTGATACGTCGCTCGGTAGGGCGGTCAAGAGCTCCGGCTTCCATCCCCAAGCAGCCTGGCCGGGCTGCAAGGTTCACCGATGTGGGTGCTACGGGTCAGATCGGGTCGCGGACCGACCCTCCGCACTGCACGTCGAGGCACCACTTCGACGTGGCTGGGGCACGCGACTGGCCCCAACTATCCGAGCCGGAGAGGTTCCTCCCGGATCGCCGGCCGCCTGAGCCCTTGTTTGCATCGGCGGCCTCCCCGGAATTTCCGCTCGGACCCGTCTTGAAGGCGTAGTTGAGACACCAGGTCCCGACCCTTCCCTCCAAGCCGCGTGGCAACAATATAGGGGTACCGCAAAACCGCGCAAGTGCCGATGTTTCTTCGGGTTAGCTCGTGTGCGTGTGCATCAGTTGTGGAAGCTAACCCCAGCCCGTGCCGGTCCTTGCCACGGCCGTCCACACGATGTGGAGTTGTGAATCCACATTGCTCCACCTCCCCACATCGGCAAAACAGCGTCTTGGAGTCTGAGATGGCCCGGTGACGAGAGCGGGCAACCCGGGGTGTAGCTTAGTCAGATGTCGATGCCGACCTCGTGATAGCTGTAGGGCGCGCCGGGGTGGGTGGGAACGAACAGCACGCCCGCGCCGCCGGTGGCGAACCAGCCGGCGAGCAGCTGGGTGGAGCGACCGGCGCCCACCGGCTCGCTGAACAGCACCTGCAGCCAGCGGCGGATGTGGCGCAGCTCGGGCGCGCGGCGGCCGAGCAGGGCGATCACCGCGCCCACGCCATGCGTGGCGCGCAGGAAGTGCGCGATCGCGTGCACCCGCTGCGCGAAGATATAGGCGCGCACGCCCGGCTCGTCGTACAGCAGGGTGCCCTCGTAGGGGTCGGCGGGTGGCGCGTCCATGCGGGGCCCGAAGTAGATGAAGACGTGCTGATCTCCGTCCCGGCGCTCGACCACCGCGGCGGCGGCGTCTGCGGCCAGTCGCCCCGCGTGGAGCAAGTCGTCCTCGGCGAGGATGCCGACCGCCGCCGTCCATTCGAGCGCGGCGAGCGCCTGGTCCAGCGGGCAGCCCACCGCGTCGTCGTACGCGAGCAGCCGCGGCGCCTCGCCGGCACGCAGGAAGAAATGCGCGAGCGCATCGGCCCGATCGTCGAACGCGCGGGTCTGGCGCGAGGTTGCGGGAAGGGTCATTGTCACATTATAACCAAGGCTCGAAGCCATGGGATAGAGGAGCAGTGATGCGCTGCCTGGCCGTGCTGTTTTGCATCACCACGACCGTCGCTCGGGCGCAGCAGCCCACGCCGCCCCCTGCGGAGTCGGCCCGCGCCGAATCGGTGCCCGCCCCGCCGCCGCCGCCCACCCTGGATCAGAAGCGTTTCCTCGATGGGCTGCGCACGGCCACACGCGGCATCGCGCAGCTCAAGGACGGCCTCAACCGCGTCGCCCGTACACAGGCGAGGAGCGACAGCGCGAGCCAGCGGCGCGCCGGTCGGTTCCTCGCCGGGGTGTGCGGCAGCGCCCGCGCGTTCATGGCGCGCGGGCGGCCGTACCTGAAGCCAGCGGTTTACGAGGACTCGAGCCGCGTGAAGGCTCGGCGGCTCACTTCCCAGATGGATTCGTTGATCGCCTACATGCCGGTGTGTGAGCAGAGCGCGGGCGCCACGCCCGTCCCGGTAGCCGCTGATCTGGGCAAGCGCGTGAAGGCGTACGATGCCGTCGTGCGGGACTTCCGGTTAGCCGTCGGGCTGCCGGTCAAAGCGGACAGTGCTGCGACGTCGAGACGATAGGCAGGTCAAGGCAGCGGCGTCGGTTTCGGCTCCAGCTTCAGCACCCACAACCCGCTGTTGATGTCGGGCACGAAGATGTTGCCGTCGCGCACCACAGCCCCCCAGGCGAACGGCGTGTGCGGTTGCGCCCCCGTCGAGTCGGCAGTCAAGATCCAGCTCATCTCGCGGCCCTGGCGCAACAAGTCGCCCTTCAGCTCGCCCGAGATGTCGAGCACGCGCGCGCCGCCCTGGTAATTCCCGAGGTAGAGCGTGTCGCCCACCACCCAGACGTTATGCACGCCGCCGTCGGTCGGCTCGTACCAGGCGACCTCCTTGGGGTGGGCGATGTCGGAGACGTCGATGACGTGCAGCCGTCCGAAGGTGAGGTTGTTGCCGCCGTTCAGCCCCTTGTACGGCCGCGCGGCGTACACTTCGTCGCCTGCGAAGACGTATCGCCCCGCGCGCCACGCCGTGTGCGTGCCCCGCACGAAGCCCGTCCCCCACAACTGCTCCACCCGCGCGTAGGTGGCGTTGAGGTCGTACTTGAGCTGTGAGACGAGCTGCGGGTTCTCCGGGCTGCCGCCCTTCATGCCGTTGCCGACATCCAGGATGATGAGGCCGTCATTCCAGTAGGCGAGATAGGCGAGCCCGTCCACCACCATGACGTCGTGGAGGTAGCGCCCCGCGTCGGTTTGCTGCGCCTCCCAGCGCGCCACCTCCTTGGGGTGGGACGGATCGCGGAAGTCGATCACCCGCAGGGACCCGGTGGCGTCGTCGGTAATGTAGGCCCGCCCTTGATACACGTAGGAGCTGTGAACGCCGCCCGAGACTGTTTCGGTGTACTCGGCGACCGCCTTGGGGTGGCAGGCGTCGCTCGCGTCGAAGACGACGATGCCGTTCTTGCGGTTCGACGCTCCCTCCCGCGAGAACACGCCGTACTTCCCGTCCTCGGTCGTCATGACGTCGTTCACGATGCGGGCATCGGTCAGCATCGAGTCCACGATCTTGGGGCTCGTGGGATCCGTGATGTCCATGGCGTAGACGCGGTCGGCAATGGTCGACATGTAGAGGCACTTCCCCGACGGATGCACCCACACTTCCGCCGTGCGGTACTTGATCGGCAGATGGGCCAGCACGTCGATACCTCGGGTCACCCGGCGCTGCTCGGCGCGAACCAGGGCGTCGGCGCTCTTCCCGCCGATGGTGGCCGTGACCGTATACACCCCGGGGGTCTCCGCCACGAACGCGCCGGCGGCGTCGATCTGGGCGACCCCAGCGCCGCCGGTCGCCGCCACCGCCCATTCCGCCGGAACGTCGGCGATGGGACGCCCCGCCTGATCCCGCGCGGTGACGGCGAACCGCACCACGTCGCCGGTGCGGAGGGCGCTCGCCGCCGGGTCGATCACGACCCGCGCCACGGTGTTCGCCACCACCTGGACCGCGACTGGGGTGGCCGCCGGACCGGCCTTGGCGGTGATGGTCGCGCGCCCCGGGGCCAGCGCGTGCAGCCGTCCGTCCGCCGTCACGCTCGCCACCCGCGGGTTGCTCGACGCGAAGCTGACGAGATCGGCCCGTCGATCCCCATGCTTCGAGAAGACGGTCCCGAGGAGTGTGAGCCGCGTGCCCGCTACCAACTTCGTCGGGGCCGGGGCCACGTCGACACGCGCGGGCGACTCGGGCAGGACATGCACCAGGGCGAACTCGATCTTCTGGCCCTGCTGCCCAGGGATCGCCGCCACCGCCGCGACCCGGACGAACCCGGAGTAGCCACCCGTCACGAGACCGGTCGAGTCGACCTTTCCCGCGTCGCTCGCGACGAACCACTCGATGGCCGCGCTCGGCACGGGTTGGCCGCCGGCGTCGATGGCGCGTGCGGCGAGCTGCACCTTGCCGCCGACTGCCACCTCGGCCGCGGACGGCGTGATCTCGACCTTCGCGATCGGGAAGTTCGCGGGGTTCGCAGGATGTTGCTGGAGCAATAGAGCCAGAACCGCGAGATGCATGCTAACTCCTTATGGAATAACTGGTTGCTGAGGCTCGACCTTCACGACCCAGAGGCCGGAGTTGATGTCCGGGACGTACACCAGCCCGCGCGCGTAGATCGCGCCCCAGGCGTTCGCCCCGTTGGGTACGAATCCGGCCGCGTCGCCGGTGTGCACGTGAGCGTACTCCCGGCCCTGGGCCAGCAGGTCGCCTTTCAACTCGCCCGAGATGTCGAGCACTCGAAGGCCCCCCTGATAGTCTCCCATGTACAGGGTGTCGCCCGCGATCCAGACGTTGTGACTGCCGCCGTCCTCCGGCTCGAACCACGCCACTTCGTGGGGATCGGTCAGATCGGCGATGTCGATCACGTGCAGCCGGCCGTATGCGCGACCGAGCCCGATAACGCCGGGGCCGCCACCCTGCTGACGCGCCGGGAACACCTCGTCGCCGACGAAGACGTACCGGCCGTGCCGCCAGCTCGTGTGCGTGCCGCGGATGAAGCCCGGGCCCCCGGCGAGCTCGACCTTCTTGTAGAGCTCGTTCAAGTCGTACTTGTACTGCAGCACGAGCTGCGGATTCTCAGGCGTTCCACGCTTCATGCCGTTGCCGACGTCCAGGATGACGAGGCCGTCGTTCCAGTAGGACAAGGTCGCGAGTCCGTCCCGGATGTCGATGTCATGCAGCATCCGTCCCGCTTCGGGGCGCTCTACCTGCCAGCGGGCCACCTGCTTCGGGTGGTAGGGGTCGCGGATGTCGATGACCCGCATGGAGCCGGTCGCGTCGTCGGTCAGGTAGACGTAGCCCTTGTAGACGTAGGTGCTGTGGACGCCCCCCGTGACCGTCTCGGTGAACTCGGCGATGGGCTTCGGATGCGCCGGATCCTCGAACGAGAGAATCACGATGCCGTTCTTGCGGGTGGATGCGCCCTCGCGCGTCATGACGCCGTACTTGCCGTCCTCGGTGGTCATCACGTCGTTCACGACGCGGGCGTCCACGATCACCGAATCGGTGACGAACGGCTTCGCCGGATCCGCAATGTCGATCGCATAGATGCGGTCCGCGATGGTCGACATGTAGGCGTGCTTGCCGTCCGGGTGCAGCCACAACTCGGCGGCGGCGAGCCCCTTGAGCGGCAACCGCCCGACGATGGTGACCTGGCGCGTGACGTTGCGCGCCGCGACCTGGACGAACGCCTCGGCGCTGCGGGCGCCGAGCGTCGCAATCACGCGGTACGTCCCCGGTTGGTCCGCCACGAACACGCCCGCACCGTCCACCGTGGCGTAGCCCTGACCGACCGGCGACACGGCCCACTCGGGGCGCGCATCGCCCACCGATTTGCGAGCGACATCGGTCGCGACGAACGCGAAGCGCACGACGTCCCCAGCGCGAACCGCCGTGTCGGCGGGGGCGGCGCTCAGCCGGACTACCGGGTTCGGTAGCACCACCAGGGTCCAGCTCTCGCTCGCCTTGCCCGCCGCCGCCGTGATCGTCGCCCGCCCGGCGGCGCGCGCCGTCAGGTGCCCGAGCGGGGTAACATCGGCCACGGCGGGTCGGCTCGACTTCCAGGTGACGCGATCGTAGCGCCGGTCGCCGTTCGCGGCGTACGGCACCGCTTCGAGCACTAGCGCCGTGCCGGCCAGCATGCGCTCCGCCCGTGGCGCCACGGCGATCTTCGCAGGTGGCTGGGGCAGCACCGTGATGTGCGCGAAGGCCACCGTGGACTTCACGGCTCGTCCCGGCAGACCCGCCACCGCGGCGACATTGAGGGTGCCGGTGGACCCGGCGCTCACGAGACCGGTCGTGTCGACGGCGCCCTCGAAGCGGCCGCCGCTCGCGAACCAGCGGATCACCGCCTCCGGCATCGCCCGGCCGCTCGAGTCGTACGCGGTGGCGTGGAGCCGGACGGTATCGCCAACTTGGAGGGCGTACTCGGCCGGCTTCACGTCGACCCGGGCGATGGGCTGCGGCACAGTGGGCGCGGCGGGCTGCTGGGCGGGCTGTTGCCACGCGAGCAGCGTGCAGACGAGATGCAGGGTCATGCTGGGCCTCACGATCCTCGGGCTGGAGCGTCGTACACAGGAGTGGCGCGGACGGCGGCCTAGCACGTTATCCGTAGCATGCGGAACGCGGAAGAGGCGCTGCACGCCGACCTGAGATGGCGGTATGGTGTCGTTACGGTGGCGCCAGGGCGCCCAAGCCCTGCAAGGAGCGCCGCTTACTCTATTGACAGGATTCGGGGAAGACCCTACGTTTGGCCCCGGTTCAAGCAATACGTGGCACCGTCACCGGTTTGTCTGCGCTCCGCGAGGACCACTTGTCTCGCGGTTTTTGTTTGAGCCCGTCTCTGGTCGCGGTGACCAGGGCCGAACATTCCCGGGGCAGTGCCCCTTAGTGCTGAGGTCTGAACGGTATGGCAAAGGGTAAGGTGAAGTGGTTCAACGACGCGAAGGGCTTTGGCTTTATCGCGCAGGAGTCGGGTCCGGACGTGTTCGTCCACTTCACGGCGATCCAGGCTGAGGGCTTCCGCAGCCTCGCCGAGGGCGATACGGTGGAGTTCGAAGTCGCTCAGGGTCCCAAGGGCTTGCAGGCGCAAAACGTTCGCAAGGTCTGAACGACGCTGATCGTAGGTGACGGGCCCGGGGCTCCCCGGGCCCGTTTCGTTTGGGCGGCTTATATTGACCGCGTGGCTACGCTGCGCCTCGCGCTCCTCGCCGTGGTTACCCCTGGCGTCATAGCGGCCCAGGTGACGGCGCGCCCCCCGGCGTCCTCCCCGCTCCCGCCCTCGCCGCCGTACCGCGGCTTCTCGCCAGGCATCAGCTACCGGGCGTTCGTAGAACGGGCGCGAGCACTCGCGGACAGCGACGTGTTGCGCTGCCAGACGTCCCCCCACACCGCCCAAATCATGGAATGCGGCGTCGTGATCCGCGATCCGCGCGACGCCGCCCGTTTCTACCTGAGCGCCCATTTCATCGAGGGGAACGCGGATGTCGTCGCGTTCTACGATTCGGCGGGGTTCGGTAACGCCCGGGGTGTGCCACTCGTGAACCGCACGAAGCAGGACTTGACGCGCGTGTTCGGTCGCCCGCGGCCGCTCGGGAAGAGCGGGTGGGAGTGGCGCTACGGGCGGAAATCGGTGCGGTTCAGCTGGCGCGGCCGCGGCACGGCGCGCTGGGTGTCGGTGACGTTGACCGACAACGACGTGATGGACCGGATTGGGAGGTACGTGACACCAGCCAGAAGCCGAAAGCCCTAAGAACTTGCGGCTTACGACTTGCGGCTTGCCACTGCGATCAACCGCTCCGCCAGGGTAGCCACCCCCTTCGCCGCCCCCAGCTGATCGAGCCAGCGCGGCGGGATCCCCGATTCCCCGTCCCGCGCCCCGAGGAGCGCGCCCGCCACGGCGGCGTTGGTGTCGGTGTCTCCGCCCGCTTCCGCCAGGAACACGAGCGCTTCCTCGAGCGACGGCCGGTGGACGGCGCACCAGAACGCGATCTCGACGCAATGCACCACGTAGCCGTACTCGTCGCGGACGGCGATCGGCAAGTCGCTCTCGGGCTCCCAGGGCACCCGGCGGATCGCTTCGATGAGCGCCCGCGGGGCCGTACCCTGCAGCCGGTGCAGCACTTCCTCCACGAAGTAGGGGTTGCCGTTCAGCAACTCCCGTCCGGCGAGATTCACCGCGACGGCGCCCCACGTGCACCGCTCGTCCGCGTGCGTGATGGCGGCCTGCTGGGTCGAGACGCGGATCAGGCGGTCGACATTGTCGTGATAGCGGAGTGCGACCGGGATGCACCGCATGACGGCGCCGTTCGACGCGGCTCCCCGGGGATCGGCGCCGCGCGCGCTGCGTCCCGCGTCGAACGGCTCTGCGCCCCGAGCGATGAGCCGCAGGGCGCGTTGCGTCAGCACGCCGATGCCCCGGCCATCCATCTCCATCCATTTCACCCACCGGCGCGCCACGTCGTTGGCGTCGAAGTCGCCCAGCTCGGCGAGCGACTCCGCAAGCAGCAGCGCCATCGCTGCGTCATCGTCGAAGGGGGAGCCTTTGGGAGGGGGGGCGAGATCGCGTACGCCCTGGGGGAACGCTTCCCGGATCGCCTGCGCGGTGCCGAGCCGCTCGGTCGGTACGCCCAGCTGGTTGCCGACCACGAGTCCGAGCAGCGCACCACGCGCGCGCGTGAGCAGCAGCGGATCGAGAGCGTCGCCGGAGGACCGGACGGTCAAAACGTGATCACGACCGCCCCGCTCGAGGGCGCGACGCGGGCGGCGAAGCCTTCCCGGTCGGCGTGGGGGCCCACGTAGGGATGGGCGTTGTTGTACGCCGCGACGACGGAGTTGCGATACAGCCGGTAGTACCCGACGTGGGTGCGCACGCCGCCCTTCGGGACCACGCAATTGCAGCGCGCCGCCGCTCGAGTCCCGGGATTCACCTCGATCGTGATGGCGGTGGCGCTCGTGTTGGTGACGAGCGGCGCGAAGTAGCTCTGCCCCTCGAGCTCGGCGACGATGCGCGCGACCTGACGTCCGCGAAGCGGCCGGAACTCGGGGAGCGGGCCTTGCAGCAACTCGCCGATCGGCGGGCTGCCGGGCCGGATGAGGCGCCACCGCAAGTCGGCGCGACGAGCCCCGCGCAGCGCCAGCCGGGCGGTCCCCTCCGGTCGCACCGTGTCGATCGGAGTCCCACGCGCGAGAATCTCCACCGGCTCGACCAGCGCGTTGTGCACGAACGCGACGCCCGTTCCAAGGAAGCCGGCGCGGCGCGCGAGCAACAGGCCAGCGGCCGCGACGGCGAGCCCGCCCGCCACCCACCACCCCAATCGGCGCGAGCGGGAGCGGACCTCGCCCGAGCTCCGGACCTGGCGCTCCACCGTGGCCGCGCCGACGAGCTTCGGGGACCCGGCGGCGCGCCCCCGCGCCAGCGTCGCCAACACGTCGTCGGCCGTCTGGAAGCGCCAATCCGGCTGCTTGGCGAGGCACTTCACGATCGTATCGGACAGCCAGCGGGGGATGCGGGCGTTCACGTCACTGGCCACGGGGATCGGGTCGGTCAGGTGCTTGCCGACGATCTCGGCGCTGGAGTTGCCGTCGTAGGGCGGCGCGCCCGTCACCATCTGAAAGAGCATCGCGCCGAAGGCGTACAGGTCGCTGCGCCCGTCGAGGTTGGGTTGGCCCAGGGCCTGTTCGGGGCTCATGTACTGCACGGTCCCGACGGTGAAACCGGTCGCCGTCATCGCCCCCTTGGTGCCGGTGGTGGGGTCGAGCAGTTTCGCGATGCCGAAGTCGACCAGCAGCGCGCGGCCCGTCTTCGCCTCGAGCATCACGTTGTCCGGCTTGATGTCGCGATGCACGAGGCCCTGGGCGTGTGCGTGCGACAGGGCCTGGAGGATCGGCTCCGCGATCCGCAGCGCCTCGTCGGGAGAGAACGACCCACGCCGGCGCAGCGCGTCGGCCAGCGATTCGCCCTCGACGAATGGCATGACGTAGTAGACGAGCCCCTCGCCGTCGCCCGTGAAGTGGATCGGCAGGATCGCCGGGTGCTGGAGACGCGCCAGCGCCTTCGCCTCCTGGCGGAACCGGGTCAGCATCCCCGGGGTCCAGGCGATCTCCGGATGCAGCACCTTACAGGCGAGGCGCCGGTCGAGGTCCTGGTCCCACAGCTCGTAGACCTCGGCGAACCCACCGCGTCCCACGAGTCGTTTCACCTGGTACTTGGCGCCGAGAGCGCGGGCGAGGCGCTCCGCCGTCGGCACGGCCGTCGGCGCGGGCGAGGGCGCGGCCCGCTCGTTGGTGATGACCGTGGGCGAGGGGTTACCGCAAGCGGGGCAGAACGCCGAGCCGGTGGGGATCTCCGCCCGGCAGACGGGGCACGTCATCTGGGTCGTCACGGCAGGTAAGATTCGCTTTCCGCGCCGCCGGTGCAACGGGACGTTGGGACCATGTGCCTTGCATCGCCGTCCCTTCCTAACGGACCGACGCCGCACCCCCCTGCATTAACTTCTCCCCGTGCTCATCCTCCGAATCGCGCTCGGCCTCGCCCTCGCCTATGTCGCGCTCGTCGTCCTCGCGTGGCTGTTTCAGGAGCGGCTCGCGTTCCCAGCTCCACGCGCCCCGGTGCCGGACCCGCAACGCCTCGGCGTCACCAACGGGGAGCGGATCGAGCTGGTGATGGCGGACGGAACGAAGCTGGCGGGGTGGTACTTGGCGCCTGTACGGGCAGGGGCGCAGCATGCTGCGCCCCTACACCTGTCCCCCGCCCTGCTGTGGTTCTACGGCAACGGCGAGAACATTGCGACCATCTGGCCGATCCTGCGGGACTTCCAGCCGCCCGCCGCGGCGCTGCTCGTCGTCGACTATCCCGGTTACGGCGGAAGCGACGGGCGGACCACGGAGGCGGGCCTGTATCGCGCGGCGGACGCCGCGTACACCGCGCTCGCCGCCCGCCCGGAGGTCGACCCGCGGCGCATCTACGTGTACGGCCGCTCGCTCGGCAGCGCGGCAGCGACCTACACCGCTACGCGCCACCCGGTAAGCGGCCTGATCCTCGAGTCGCCTTTCACGAACGCGGCGGACATGGCGCGGGACGCGTATCGCATCCTGCCCCGGTTCATCCTCCGCCTCTCGCTCGACAACCTCGGCCGCATGAACCAGGTGCACTGTCCGGTGCTGGTGTTCCACGGAACCGCGGATCGGCTGGTACCGATCGCGATGGGCAGGCAGGTCGCCGCCGCTGCAGCCGGGCCGGTGGAGTTCGTGCTGATCGAGGGCTCGGGACACAACGAAACGTACGACCTGGGGGGGAAGCAGTACCGCGACAAGGTGTGGGCGTTTGTGGCGGGCCCGGCAACCCCGAGGCACCCCTAGATCACCACCACGGGCACGATGCGGTCCCGCTGCTCCTCGAACCGGCGCTCGGCGTCGTCGAGCGCGCGCTGCACCGCCTCCCCGTCCCCGTCGGCGAACTTGGAGCTCGGTGCCAGGCGGCCGGTCAGCTTCCGCACCGCGACGAGCGCACGCGTCACCTCGCACCGGTCGATGTCGGGGTCGGTGTGACCAGCCACGAGCAGCTGTTCGAACAAGGGCAAGCTCTGCTCCTCGGCCAGCACGTACAGCGACTCGAGGATCTTGGGGCCGAGGAACCGGCGCAGCAGCTGATCGCCCCGAATCCGCTCGAATAGCGAGACCAGCACGTCGGCGTGCCCGCTGTAATAGCGGGCCGCCTCGACCGCGGCGGCGACGAAGGCATGGTGCGCGCCTGGCGTCACCAGATAGCGCTCGAACAATGGCCACGCCGCGTCCGGATGCCGCTCGGCGAGGCCCAGGAACGCGAAGTAGCGGCGCCCCAGGGGGGCCTGCGTGTCGGCGACGACGGTGCGAAGGCCGGCGACGCCCCAGCGCGCGCCCACCAGCGCCGCCGCCGCGGCGTGCTGCCAGCGCTCGAGCTCGGGCACGCGAAACGTGACGAGGTGGGGATCAGGAAAGGCGCGGCAGCGCTCAAGCACGGCCAGCAGCCGGCGATCCACTTGCGCGAGGGGACGCTCCACCGCGTCCGTGTCGGCGCGCCGCGCCAGTGCCAACGCCTCGCGGGCGAGCCGGTCCAGGCCGACCGCGTCCCAGATACGCTCCAGCACCGCAGCGTCGGGAGCGGCGAGCAACCGCTCGATCGCGTCGGCGAAGCGGCACAGGCTCTGGACGACGTTCACCCCTTGAAACTACGGATTCGGGCTCCGATGGCGAGGGGGATGTTGTCCACATGCATCTGGAAAACCGCGTGGAAATCGCGTAACCTTGCCGCGCGCCCCGGCTGGGAAACCCATGGAGGGCCTCTGCGAAGGTCAGCTCTCGTCGGCGCCGCCCTCATGCTGGCGGCGTGCACTCGCCCGAGCGGCCCGATCGTCATCGGCCTCTCAGGTCCGTTCTCGCAGCCGCGCGGCGCGTCCATGCTGCGAGCCGCCCAGCTGGCCATCGCCCAAATCAATGCCAAAGGGGGCCTGCGGGGACGGGGGGGGGCGGCAGGGGCGTCCCTCAAACTGACGACCGTAGACGATTCGGGTAGTGAGAACACCGCGGTGCGGGTGGCCGAGCAGTTGTCCGCCGATCCCGCGATCGTGGCGGTGGTGGGCCACCTGAGCTCGGATCCATCGAGGGCTGCGGTGCGAGTGTACGGGGGGGGGACGAGCCCCGTGGTTATGGTCTCGCCCTCCGCCTCGAGCCCTGATCTGGCAGGAATCAACCCCTACTTCTTCCGGGTCTGTCCGAGCGACCTGCAGCACGGGCCGCAGCTGGCGCGGTTCGCGTGGCAGACGCTCGCGGCGCGGCGGGCCGGAATCATCTATCTCAACAACGATTACGGCCGCGGCGTGCGCCGCACCTTCACGACCGAATTCGCCCGGTTGGGCGGAGTGGTCGTCGAGGCCGACCCGTACGTGGTCACGACGCAGTCGCTCGAGCCGTACCTGTCGCGCATGCGGCGGGCGGGCGGAGTAGACGTGCTCGTGCTCGCCGCCGAGCGCCCGGGGGCGGAGCTCGCGCTGCGCGAGATGCGTGCGCTGGGGATGCGCTGGCCGGTGATCGGGGGGGATGCGCTGACAGGGATCGAGGCCGCCGGCGCGCTGGCGGAGGGGGTGCACGTCTCGACGGCGTACCTGCCCGACCGGCAGGGCGAGCGCAACGCGACGTTCGTCGCGGACTACGCGGGCGCCTATGGGGGACAGCGGCCCGACCATCGCGGGGCAGGGACCTATGACGCCATCTATCTGCTGGCGCGCGCGATCGCGGCGGCCGGCCCGGGCCGCCGCGCGGTCCGGGACTACCTGGCACAGGTCGGCCGCGGCAAGCCGCCGTTCGAGGGGGTGACCGGGACCATCGTCTTCGACACCAACGGGGACGTCCCCGGCAAGCAGGTGGTGATCGGCGTGGTCCGGGGCGGCCGGCTCCTCACGGAGGCCGGGCCCTGATGCGTCCGCTGTTCGACACGATCAGGGCGCGCATCCTCGCAGGGCTGATCCCGCTACTGATCGGTCTCGTGGGGACCGCGCTGCTGGGAGCGGTGACCCTGCGGCAGATGCGGCAGGCGGTCGCCGACGAGCTGGGGGAGCTGCGGGCGTCGAGCGAGGTCGGCAGCGGCCTCGTCGCCACGGTGCTCGAGGAGATCCGCGTGGCCGAGCAGTACCTCGCGGCGCCGAGCGGCGACACGCGCCAACAGTTCCAGACGGCCGGCGACGAAGCGTTGCAGTACGAGAAGCGGCTCGAGGCGCTGGGCCTGACAGGCGAGGACCGCATCACGGTCAACAAGCTCAAGCAGCTGCACGCGTCGATCCAGGCGGGGTACTCGATCGCGCACGCACTCGCGGACCTGGGGCGCGAGCGCGAGGCCATGGCCCAGTCGGCGGCGGTGCGGCCGCAGGCGGCCGAGGTGACGCGGTTGGTGCGCGACCTCTCGAGCCGCCAGGCGGCGAAGGCGGTGCAGGCAGCCGCGCGGCTCGCAGAGGCCTCGCGGGACCGCGAGACGGCGCTCTGGATCCTGCTCGTCGGGATCGCCCTCGTGGGATTCTTCCTCGCTCGCTGGGCGCTGCTGTCGGTCCAAGGGCCCCTCAGCCGGCTGGTCACGGCGGCGGAACGGTTCGGCAGCGGTGACCTGCGACCCGTCACGGTGGGGGACATGCCACGCGAGTTCGCCGTGCTGGCGGAGGCGATGCAGCAGATGGCGCAGCGCCTGCGGCGCATCGTGGGCGAGGTGATCGGCGAGTCCGACCGCATCGCGGGCTCCGCGGGAGACCTGTCGGCGACGAGCGAGCAGCTCGCCGCCACGTCCAGCGAGGTGTCCAGCGCGATGCTCGCGATCTCGGGGGGCGCCGACCACCAGCGGGCCGCCCTCGGGTCCATGGGGACCGGCCTCGAAGAACTGCGGGTCGCGGCAAACGAGATGGCGGAGGCGGCGGACCGGACGGCCCAGCTCGGAGAAGAGATCCGCAGCGTGGCGGACCGCCATCGGGGGGACGTTGCGGCCGCCGGCAGCGCGTTGCTCGACGTGCGCGAGGTGGTGCAGACGACGTCCAAGCAGATCGGCCAGCTCGGTCAGCTGAGCGCCTCGATCGACGACTTCGTCGACTTGATCAAGCGCATCTCTTCACAGACGAACCTGCTCGCGCTCAACGCCGCGATCGAGGCGGCGCGCGCCGGCGAGCACGGCCGTGGCTTCGCAGTGGTGGCGGAGGAGGTCCGTCAGCTGGCGGACGAGTCCGCGCGGGCGGCGGAGGAAGTGGCTCGCACCACCGCGCTCATCCGGGAACAGATGGAGGATCTCACCGCGACAATGGCGGCGGGGCAGGCGAAGGTGCGGGGGATCGAATCGATCGCGGGGGGTGCCGCGCGCGGCCTCACCGAGATCGTCACGGCGATCGAGCAGGTCGAGCAAGCGGCGCTGCGAGTGCGCGTCTCAGCCCAGACGAACCGCGACACCACGGAGCGGCTCAAGGGACAGGCCGAGCAGGTGGCGACCCGCGCAACGGCGCACGCCTCGAGTGCAGAGCAGGCTACGGCTGCCTCCGAGCAGCAGGGGGCGTCGACCCAGGAAATGGCGGCCGCCGCGGCGCACATGCTGCAGGCCGCCGAGAAGCTGCGGGAATTGGTGCAGGGGCTGAGGGTGTAAGACGACGAGGTCGGCGGGAGCTGATCCCGTCAACGGCGCGACTTCTTCTTCTTCCCGACCCTCCGCGGAGCCGCTTTAGCCTTGGCGCCGCGCGCCACCTTGCGTTTTGTCTTCAGCGCGGCCTGGACTTCCACCAGCACGCGGTCGCCCTCGTCGGGGCCGATCAGCCCGCGGCGCACGGCGTACCGCACCAGCTCTTCCGAGTCCTCCGGGGTGAAGTCCCCGATGCCGGCCGCGGCGCGGATAGCTTTGATGAGCGCATCCGCCACCGGGCTGCGCAAAACGCTCGCGATGCCGGGGAGGGCCTCTAGCAGCGAGGAGATCTGCGACCCGCCGAGTTCGGCTGGCATCGACACGCTGCTCCGGCGCTGAAGGTCGCGCCAAGCTACTACGGCCCCAACAGAGCGTCAAGCATTTCCGACGCCCACGTCCCTCGTCAACTCCTTGTGATGCCTCTCGTTACCGCTCGTACCGCAGCAACAGCGACGTCCCGTAGCCCCGCAATGGCGCGAAGCCGCTACCGCGTGCGTAAATCCAGCCCGCGTCGTAGCGGCCGGCGAGCGTGGCCGACAGCCGATCGCTCAAGCGCGCCCGGGCGACGAGGCCGCCGCTCTTCAAACGGCCGCCACGGTAGTCGGCCGGGCTCCACTGCCGAAACCCCAGCATCGGCTCGAGCTCCAATCGTGCAGCCACCGGATAGGTGAGCCGCAGCTCGCCGTCGAACACGTTCTCCTTGCTTTCCGAATTGGGACCGGTGCTGGTGAGCCCGGCGAGCCGGTAGAAGTCCCACGCCGAGACCGTGAGGGTCGCGCGCCCGATCACGCGCACGAACGCCAGCTCACTCACGAACCGCGTACCAGGGGCGTACCACCCCGCTACGAAGGCGCTCGATCCGGAGTACGTATCGGTCGAGAACGTGCTCATGGTCAGCCCGAGCAGCAGCCGCGACCTCGCGCCCAGCAGCCGGTCGGCGCCGGCCCGCACGCGACCCTCCCACCCGGGGGTGTAGGAAACCGTGTCGTCGGAGAACGGCGTGTAGCTGGAGAGGTAGCGGAGGCTCCCCGAGACGCCCAGGTTCCAGGCGCCGGCTTGCCGCGCGTACGCGACGCCACCCGCCACGCCGACGCCCGTCCCGAAGTTCGCGATCGGGAACGAGAGGTAGTTCGCGCCGACCGCGCCCGCGACCTGGAACTCGCTGGTGGACACCGTATGCCGTCCGGTCGGCAGGTTGAACGAGAGCGAGCCGATCAAGCGGTCGCGGCGCACGGTGTAGAGGAAGCGGACCTCGGTATCGGTGAACCCCGACAGCGTCTCGGGGCTCCCGGAGTACGACTCGAAATGTCCGCTGGCGTAGTGCGTGGTGAGATCTACCGACACCCGTCGCCCGAGCGGCGCCACGACGACGACGGGGATATTCCACTGCGCCACCGTCTTCGCGCCGATTCCCTGGTCAAAGCTGTAGCCGCGCAGCTCCCATCCGCTGAGCGCCTCGACGCGGGCATACAGGACGTCCGAACCTTGCGCCGCTAGACTGCCGCTGCAGACCGCAGCCGCGAGGGCGGCTGCCGGGAGCGACGGGTGCCGCATCCCGCTCAGGGGCGCTTGAGGATGATGAACACCGTGCCGATCAACGCGGCGCGCGCTGGGCCGTCGCAGGAGGCGCCCTCGCAGATGCGGTTGGGATCGGTGGGCGGCTGGGCAGGCGCCCCCGGCGTGCCGACCCCCTGCAGGCGGCTCGCGCCTGTAGGTACGGCGCCGTTGATCGCAGTGAGCAGCGTGGCTTGGGTCGCGGGCGACCGCCCGGCACCCGAGCCTCCCCCCGCTCCCGCTGCGGCGGCCAAATCGCTCGGCGGGGTCGTGCTGGCGCTCCGGGCCGCCTGGCTCGCGGCGGCTTGCCGCGCTGCGGCGCCGAACCCTGGGTCGCGTTGCGCGGCCGAGCCGAACGCCCGCGCGGCCGCGCCAAAGTCCCCTCGATCCTGCGCCTCGAGGCCGCGGCTGTACAGCAGGAACGCTTGGATGTCCCGCGTGGGCCGCTCGCTGATCGCGACACGCTCGGCCGGGGTCAACGTGATGCCGAGCTTGGTGAGCAGTTGGAGCACGACGGCCTTCTCTACCTCGAACAGGGCCTGCAGCCGATCGGCCTGCGATCCGGTCGCGGTGACGTGGGCATCCGCCGCCCGCACCACCGTCGCGTCCAGCCGGAGCTCAGTCGCGGCACCCAAATCGAACTGGCCCTGCACTACCTGCGCCGCCTGCACCAGTCGCCCCGAGCGCGCGCCTGTCGCCGGGTCCACGAGGCCGGTCCCGGCGAGCGCGAGCTCGTCGAGCAACACCTGGAGCCGGTCCCGCTCCACCAGCTTCAAGTCGTGCACGCGCGACAGATCGGTCAATACGAGCGCCGCGAGGCCGCGCTCGAGCGGCCGATAGCTGCTGTCGCTGCCGATGTAGTGAAACGGCATGACGGCAACCGTGTTGGCGCCGGGCGGCGTGCGTGCGAGTAGGGGTTCGCGCGCGATCGCTTGTCGCGCGGCCAGCTGGAGCTGTTTGTGGGTGAGCAGCGTGAGCCGCCCGGACAAGAGCCGCTGCACCGACTTGCCCGGCCGGGTCGCGAGCAGCTGGGTGTAGACCGCGCGTGCCGAGTCGTACTGGGTCAGACCCTCGTACGCGAAGCCCAGGTACCCGCGCGCCTCGGCGTTGGCGGGCTGCGCCCGCAATACCACGTCGAGCACGCGCCGCGCGTCGGCAAACCGGTCAGCCGCATAGTAAGCCTTGGCCAGGCTGAGGGTGAGCTGCGCGTCGTCAGGATGCTCGGCTACTCGGGTCTCGAGGGAGGCGACGTCAGCGAGGCTGGGAGCGCTGGGACGGACGCCACCGGGAGGCGCGCCAGCGGCGCATGCCGCGCAGACGAGCGCGACACATACGGGCAGTGCGGCGGTGAAATGCGGACGGCGCAAACGGAGCCTGGGCGGCGGAGCCGTGTTTAGGATAAGCGGCCCGCACACCGCGTGCGGTGACCGGCGGGAATCAGGGTTTGTGAGCGCGCTCACGCCGGTTCCGCAGCGCCACGAGGGTGCGGGGGCCAGCGCGCCGCGAGATAATCAGATCGGAATGGGACAGGAGCTCACCCAGCACCGTACGAGTGCGTGGGTCGAGCGGCATCTCGAACCGGAGGTCGAGCTGGTACTCCGCCAGATCGGGACCCTGGCCAGTGAGCATGAAGCCCTGGCGCTCGGGTTTGACCTGATCGACCTCGATCTCCGCCAAGGGTTCGTACTTTGGAGCGGGGCCATCCATGGCAACCTCCGGTTCCTCTGAGAGATACGCCCCCCACGGGGGGTGTCAAGGCAGGCGCCCGGACCCGCCTTGCCGGGCCGCCGCCCTTCCAGGGGTGGCTACATTTCCGCTTGGAGGTGCGGAAGTCGTGGGACGACGCGGCATCAAGGAATACCGAGCGCCGGAAGCGCTGGCGCTGATCGCGGCAGACCGGGAGCACGTTCCCCTGGTCTGCCCCTCTTGCAGCACACGGTCCATTGTACGCGCGCCCCGGCGGCGCGGCGGGAGGGTGGTTGTAGCGGCATCGGAGCGGATCACGCTCACCTGCCAGTCGTGCGGTCGGCATGCGTCGTACATCGAGCGCGGCCCGGAGCCGCCGCGCGATCAGACGATGGATCCTCGCGAGGCTGCCGTCTAGGCACGACCTGAACGAGAGGAGCGACTGAGGAGCGGTGGCCGGCGACGCCATACAGATGATGGGCACGGTGAGCGAGGTGCTGCCCAATACGACCTTCCGCGTGAAGCTCGAGAACGGCCACGAGGTGCTCGCCTACGTGAGCGGGAAGATGCGTAAGAACTACATCAGGATCCTGCAGGGGGACCGCGTGGCGGTGGACCTCTCGCCCTACGACCTCACGAGGGGCCGGATTACCTACCGATACAAATAAAGACAAGAGACGTCACCAGAAAACGTAAGAGGCCGGGATTCGCTCCCAGCCTCTCGACGTTTCTGCGCGACGTCTTCGCTGCCATCCTTCTGAGACGCTCTCGCTCGACGCCTTAGAAGAAGAGCATGAACCCGCCGGAGATGTCGACCTGCGCCGGCTTGCCCGCGCCGATGCCTTCCTGCTCGCGGCTACCCTCGAACACGAGCTTGAGCGACTTCGTCCACTGGTGGTAGATGCCTGCGGTGGCCATCGTCCACTGCGTGCGCACCGTGTTGTTCCCTAGGCTGGCGGCGGTCTCACCCGCGCTCGCGTTCTTCAGGCGGCTGAAGCCATAGCTCACGCCAAGGTTGGTCTTCTTGTTCACGGTGTACATCACCTGCGCGTAGCCGCCGTCGGACTTACGCAGATCCGTACCACTCGGTGCGACCTCTTGCCCCGAGAACTGCAACACGTGACCCAGACCCTTGCCGATGTAGCCGCTCACCACGACCGAGAGATCGGAGAAGTCGCCCCGGATCCCGGCCGTGCCGCCAACGGAGCTGGCGGTGTTGCCGCCCGTCACCGCGTTCTTCGTGCTCTGCCAGGTCCCGCCGGCCCAGAACATGTACTTGTTCTTGCCTGACCTCTGATTGTAGGTGAACTCGGCCTCGACACGCGGGATCGAGGTATACACGTAGGCTGCTGATGCCGCGTTGGTCCCAGCCCCCTGACCAAATATGCTCGGCTGGAACAGCCCGATGCTCAGCTGCCCTGGCTGGCCACCTCTTGTGCTGTAGGTGACCTGGGCATTGAAGTTGGGATAAAGGTAGCCATAACCAATACGGCCCAACGTCGTCCCACCACCTTGAGCACCAGTGCCGACTGCACCGATCCCCACTGCGCCGACGCCGAACAGCGTCATGTCGTTGAGAATGGCCTGGCGGCCGAAGAGCGCCAGCTCGCGACCCGCGAGGATCTGACCCCACTGACCGCCGACCGTGAGGTACACCTGGCGCATGTCGATCTGCGCGCCGAACTGGTCGTGTGTACCCGCGTTTTGGATCTGTGGCGCGAAGCCGAAGTGCACGCCGAGGTTCATCCCAGCTTCCTTGCCCTTCGCCTCGAAGGTGGCGAACGCGGGGAGCAGGCCGGTGCGGACGCTCGAGTTGGACGGACCGCTGTTGCTGACTTTGGTGAACGTCCAGAAGGCGTTCACGTTGCCCGCGAACGAGAACGACCATCCGTTGGACATCTGCATTGTGAGCTGGGCGTTGGCCGCCGCGGGCAGCAGCAGCGCCACAGCTACCAACAACACCGCTAGACGCTTCATACGAGAATCCCTCCTTGGGAGTGTTCCTGCTCAATCCTGCCGCTCGTGCCCTGCGAGGCGCCGCCGCGCGTGGCGCGGCGCCAGGTACAACCGAGTGGGACGGTGCTCCCACCGCTGATGCTCGTGAGCCTGCGTTTGAGAGATCGTGACTGAAAGGGAAGTCGAGCCCACCTCCTCGAAAGAGGTCGCTGCACGCTACTGCTTCCCGGTAGGGCTCACTGCCAGGGACGGCTTCCGCACCGATCCCGAAACCCAAGGCGAATCCACCTACCGGCCGCCCCATGGCTCGGAACCCCGCAAAATATTAGGGAGGACCCCCCCCTAAATGCAATAAAGCGAACGTCATCCGTCCGTTGCGAGCCCAGCCCCCTGCTCCAGACTCACTGTCAATGCGCGGGCACAGGCGGGCGCAACTGGCCTTGTGGGAAGGGGATGGGTGCCTGGTATGACCTCTGCGGAATGGGGAAGCATTCCATCGTGATTCCGGCAATACTCGCCCTCTTTGTGACTGTATCAGCCTGCAACCACGACGCCTGGTGGGGAGGACCGCGCCCCCGTTGCACCGCCCGAGTCTCCTGGAGCGACCGCGAATTCTGGTCGTGGAGGGAGACCCCGACGGCGCAACGGGGATGAAGTCTACATGCCAGCCTTCGGCAGCCCGAAGACGAAGACGGAGTTGCCGAGTGGATAGCTGATCTGGAAGTTTCCGCCGGCGGCGACGGCGACGAACTCTTCGCCATCCACCTCGAAGACGGAGGGCGCGGCGTTGGCGCCCGCGCCGCAATAGAACTTCCAGAGGACGGTGCCGGTCTTGGCGTCGTACGCCTTGAACCAGCCGTTGCCCTCGCCCGTGAAGACCAGGCCGCCCGCCGTGGCGGTCGCGCCGCCCATCATCGGCAGCTCGGTCTTCACCGTCCAGGCGATCTTCCCGGTGTTCAGGTCGATCGCGTTGACGTTGCCGTACTCACCCGAATAGCCGCCCTTGTCGTCCGGGACGCGGACGAACGCGCTGCCGAGCCACAGGCGGCCCTTCTCCCACGGCGCGTAATGAACCTTGTAGTGCATCGGCTGATGCAGGCCCACGGTGTACGCGTACGCCAGATCCGGATGCACGGCGATCGGCGACCACTCCTGGCCGCCGTTGGCGCCCGGGAGCATGAACACGCCGTCAGCGGTCGGCTGGGTGTACATGTTCTGCTGCGGCACGAACGCCGCCGAGCGGCGGATCAGCTTACCGGTCGCGGCATCGAGCACGTAGACGAACCCGGTCTTCCCCGCCTCGACCACCGCCTTCTTGCCGCCGACCATGGCGATCACCGGCGGGGACACGGCGTCCAGGTCCCACACGTCGTGCGGCACCTCCTGATAGCCCCACTTGAACTTGCCGTTGGTGGCGTCGATCGCGACGATCGACTCGGTCCAGCGGTTGTCGCCCGGGCGGATCGAGCCGTCCAAATCGGGCGAGGGGTTGCCGATCGTGACGAACAGCGTCTTCGTGTCGGCATCGTAGGCGGGCGTCATCCACATCGAGCCACCGCCGGTCTTCCAGGCGTCGGCGTACTTGGCGGAGTCCGCCTTCTCCTTCGCGATGTCGCGCTTCAGGTCGTCGCCGTCCGGCGTCGTCTTGGACCAGGGGCCCCACCAGCCGCCTTCTTCGGGCGACGGGAGGGTGTACCACGTCCAGACCGGTGCGCCGGTCGCGGCGTTGAACGCCTTCACGTAGCCGCGGATGCCATACTCGGCGCCCGAGGTGCCGATGATGACGTTGTCGCCGATCACCAGCGGCGCCATCGTCTCGGTGTAGCCAGCCGCGGGACCATCACCCACTTTCACGGCCCACTTTTCTTTGCCGGTCGCGGCGTCGAGCGCGACCAGCTCGTCGTCGAGCGTGCCGAGGAAGACCGAGCCACCGGCAATCGCAACCCCGCGGTTGTTCGGGCCGCAGCACGCGGTGCTCACGGGCCCGTTCTTGTGCTCGTACTGCCACAGCATTTTCTGGGTCCGCAGATCGAACGCCCGGACGATGTTGTTGGGCGTCGCGGGCGAGGTGATGTACATGGTGCCGTTGACGACGATCGGCGTGGTCTCGAAGCTGCCAAGCGTCGTGGACCCGTGCGTGTAGACCGCCCGCGCGACCAGGCGCCTGACGTTCGTGGTGTTGATCGTCTTCAGGGGGGAGTAGCGATTGTTCCAGTAGTTGTGACCGTACATCAGCCAGTTACCGCTCCCCGCGGCCTGGAGCAGCATGTCGTTCGTGACGACGCTATGCGGTGCGGCCGGCGGCTCAGCAACCCCGCCCGACCCTTGCGCGCACAGCGGTGCGGCGACCAGCGAGGCAACAGCCGCGGCCGCGCACCATCGAGCCCATTGCGTCATACCCACCTCCGTTGAAGGTCCAGGTGACCTACTGCCCTGCGCTGAGCGAGAATCCGACGTACATGTGGCGGCCGGGAGCGGGCTCGTAATACCGCCCGCGGGCCGCGTTGATTACCACCGATCCGACGTACGACCTGTTGAACACGTTGTTGAACCCCACGAACGGCCGCAGCCGCACGCTGCCGAGGGTCCCATCCCACCCGAAGCGCAGGTTGGTCGTCCACCATGGCGCGGTCCGGGTGTCGAGCGTGTCGTCCACGAAGTAGCCGGACGAGTGCGTCTCCTCCAGCTCGCCCCACACCCCGCGCGCCAGCGCCGGCCGGCTCTGCAGCAGCAGGTGCAGCCAGTGCTGAGGGATACCGGGAAGCGCCCGTCCATCCAGCACGTGGCCGGCGAAGCTGTAGCTCGTGTAGCGGAAATCGGAGTACGTCCAGCTGGTGATCAGGTTCAAGCCCGAGACGAGCTCGAGCTCGGCGCCGAGCTCGACGCCGCGGTGGCGCGCCCTCCCCGCGTTCTGGAAGAACACGCGCCCGGGCGAGGCGGGAGGCGGGTACGCGTAGCCGATCAGCTCGTCCCGCACGTTCGCCTGGAACAGGGCCACCGAGTAGTTGAGCCGCCCCACGACGTCCCCCCGGACGCCCACCTCGAAGTTCGTCGCCTGTTGCGGCTGCAGGTCGGGGTTGAACCCGCCGGCGCCGCTGGGCCGGTTGGTGAGCTCGGTCGTCGTCGGGGTCTCGAACGAGGTCCCCACGTTGGCGTACACGGTGACCTGGTCCGACGGCGTGGCGGCGATGCCGACCGAGCCGCTCGCGGCGTTCATCAGGCGGCGGCCCGAATCATCCGGGTTCTGCGCCGTAAAAGGGGTGAGCCGGTCTGTGACGTCGAAGCTCACCCAGTCGTAGCGCACCCCGCCGGTGACGGTCACGTGTGGGGTCAGCTCCACGGCGCTCTGAAAAAATGGGCCCACCTCGGTGACGTGCTCCAGCTGATCGAGCGCGCGCACGGTGTCCGGCCTGCCGCCGCTGTTCCCGGTATTGAGCCGATCGTCACGCTGCCGCTGGAAGTCGAAGCCGGCCGAGAGCCGCTGGCGCACCGAGCCCAGCGACACGGGCTTCGTGATGGTGGCGCGGGCACCGTAGGCGAGCCGACCGAGGTCGATATAGGCGAACGTGGTGGGATTCTTGAGGTCGCGCGTGAGGCCAAACAGCGTCACCGCCGCCTCGCCCCCGCTCGCAAACTGCCGCCGCACCGTGACTCCACCCTGTGCCTGAGTGACTTGCTTGCCCGCTACCGTCGTGATGTTGATCGCGGCGGCGGAGTCCGGGTTTCTGGCCATCTCCGGCGCGGTGAGGGCGCCCGGGTTATCGGCGCGCGGATCCCACCCGACGTCGGCCGTGGCGGCGAGCGACCACCCGGGCCCGAGCGGCAGGTGCAGGCGTGAGTTCAGGTTGCGAAAGTCGGCGTCGGAGTGCTGGCGCTGCCCCGCGTAATGCAGTTGCGATAGCGTCACCAGCGCGCTGCCCGAACCCGCTCGGAACGTCGTGCTCGATTGCCACTTGGTCCAGGTGCGGTCCAGGTGACGGTCGAACGTGCCGGCCAGACCGCGCACCTCCTCCACCACCTGCCGCGGCGCCGCGGGGTCGGTCCAGATACTGATCACGCCGCCCGAGGCATTCCCGAACAGCGCGGACGACGAGCCCCGCAGCACCTCGATCCGGTCCGCGGCGCCCAGCTCCAAGTTGGTGAGCTGGCCCTGGCCGTCCGGCAGGGTCTGGGGGATGCCGTCCAGCAGCACCTTGATGCCGCGCACGGCAAACGCCGAGCGGGCGCCGAAGCCGCGGATCGAGATGCGCTGGTCGAGCGAGAAGTTGTAGCGGTTCGCCGCGTACACCCCCGGCACGGTGGCGAGCGCCTCGTCGAGCCCCCAGGTGGGGCGAGCGCGGCTGATCTCCGTCTTCTCGACCAGATGGATGGCGAGCGGGATCTTGCTGATCGGAGGGTTGGCGCGGGTGACCGAAACGACCGCTGGCGGCAAGGTGTAAACCTTCAAACTGTCCTGGGGCGGCGGGGTCGTGTCCCGCTGCTGCGCGAAGGCGGGCCGCGGAAGCACGCAGCACAGGGCGGCCGCTGCCGCCACCCGCCGAACGGACACGAGGTGCACCACCGCACGAAACCTGGGCAAGAGGATGGTTCTTAACCGCCGCGGCGAGGTCAGTCAAGGGACGGAGGAACTTGACTCAGGGAAGCGGTTTGGGATGGTCGCCTCGGACGAACAGGAGCGACACCTGCCGCCCGCCGTAGCTCGCTTGGACGATGTTGATCTGATCCTCGAAGCGATCGAACAGCAGCCTGGCGTCCACGCGCAGTCCGGCGAGGCCGCGGGGGGCGGGCGCGTGCAGACACAGCCACAGCAGATCCCCGGTGCGCCGGGCGCCGCACCAGGCGAGCGGCAGGGTGCGGCCGGCCCGATCGGAGAGCGTGAGGACCGTGGTCAGGTACCCGAAGGCGGCCGAATCGGAGACGCCACCGGCGACCGCGCGGAAGTCATCGGCGAACGCGCGCACCGAGACCACAACCGTGCGGTCCGCGGCGGCGTAGCTGAGCTGAGTCAGCGTCGTGTGCAGGGGATGGACCGCGACCGCCGCCGCCGCGCCGACGCCCCAGAGCAGGCGCATGCTACCAGGGGCTCCGCTCGATCGCCCAGCGCGCGGCGACGACGCGTTGAAGCCGAACAGCGGCAGGGCGATGGGAGCGACGAACAGACTGCGCAGGTAATTCGCGAACCCCGCCCCGTGCACCAGTCCGAACACGCCCGCGAACACCGGACGATAGCGACCGCCCCACCACGCCCGCGCCCGGTCGGCCACGAGGAGGTTCTCGATACAGGTGGCGACGATGGTCAGCGGGATGAGGAACTCGATCAGGGCGGTCGGCAGCACCACGGCGCCCGTGACGGCGAGCGCGAGCGTCACCGAATGGCCGGCGGTGAACGCGCTGATCACCCAAAGACTCCTACGCCAGTCTCGCGCGCGGTAGATCGCAGCCAGGGCGAGCAGGAACAGAATGTGGTCCATCGCGGCCAGATCGGTGATGTGGCGAAACCCGAGCGTGAGGAACGCCTGAAGCTCACTCATCGTCCGATCGCGGCGGCGTGGCGCAGGAGCAGGGGGTCGTCGGTGCCGAGGGCGAGCGCGCGCGCCATGGCGGCGCGTGCCGCGCCGTCGCGTCCCGACTGGTGCAGCGCCCAGGCCAGCAGGTCATAGCCGTAGATGTCGCGCCGCGTCTCGAGCTCCCTCGTGACGTGGGCCAGCACCTCGGGGACGCGCCGATTGTGGTCGAGTAGGAACAGGCTCCACGCCCGGTGCCACGCTCCCGGCTGCCCCAGCACCGCTACTTCCATCGCGCGCGCATACTCGGCGGCGTGCGCGCTGTCTCCCAGGGCGGCGTAGGCG
>MNIR01000034.1 GCA_001919865.1 Gemmatimonadetes bacterium 13_1_20CM_4_69_16
AGGTGCCCTAGCGATTCCAGTGCCCTGGTCGCAGCTTCGCCCGTAGGGTGGACCGGAAGCGGGCGGCGGGTCTACCGCCGCCAGGAGCCACCACCGCTCGGGAGGCACCACACCTGGCACCGACCAGCCTCTTGTTCGTCGAAGATGACCCGTTCGTCCGTTTGGCCATCACCCGCGCGCTCAATCGGACTGGAGCGTTCGCGGTCACTCCGGCGGAGCACGGGAACCGCGCCCTCGAGGTGCTCGCGGAGCAGCCCGTGGACGCCATTCTCACGGATCTGCAGATGCCCGTGATGGACGGGCTTACCCTGCTGAGCCACCTCGTGGAGCGCGGGGTGCGCGTGCCGGTGGCCGTGATGACCGGACAACAAATCACCCCCGAGATCGCCGACCGCCTGCACCGCTACGGCATTGCGGCGTCATTCACCAAGCCGGTCGATCTCGGCACGCTCGCCCAGGAGCTGCAGCGGGCGGTGAGCCCGGCTACGGTCGGACGCATCGCGGGGATCACCCTGTTTGGGTTCCTGCAGCTGATCGAGGTGGAGCGCAAGACGGCCCTGATCGTGGTGCACTCGACGACTACGGAGGGGCGGCTGTATTTCGATCGCGGGACGTTAGTCCACGCTGAGGCGCACCGGGCGAGCGGTTTGGTCGCCGTGTACGACATCCTCAGCTGGCCCGATCCCAAGCTGGAAATCTTCTACGAGCGGACCTGCCGCGAGCGAACCGTGGAGGAGCCGCTACAGCACGTCCTGATGGAAGCGGCCCGCCTGCAGGATGAGCGCGCCCGGCCCGCCAGCGTCACGGATCCCGCAGCAGGGGCGGCAGCGGTTCAGGCGGACCTGCCACCGGCCCCCAATGCCCGGGGTGTGTTGCGCGAGGCGATGCAGATTCAGGGCGCGCAGGGCGCGGCCCTGGTCGACAGCGCGACGGGAGAGAGGCTCGCCAGCGAAGGCGTGGTCACGCTCGCCCCGGAGAAAATGCGGGTGCTGGCCGCGCTCGGCACCGAGGGCAGGGCCGAAGACGTCCTGATCACCGTCGGGAGACATTACCACCTGATCCAGTTCCTCGGCTCGGAACAACAGGCCTTTCTGTACCTCGTGCTCGACCGCGAGATGTCGAACCTGGGAACGGCGCGGCGCAGACTCGCCGCTCTCGCACGCCAGGCTCAGTAGAACCCCTAGACAGTCCCTCAGTAAATCCCCTACCCCCAGGGGTGCGTCGTGGTGGTTTTTCTCCGGTCCCGCCGCGCGGGGTGGGGGGGGCGAACACGTGTGACGCTTGTCACGTCTCTTTCGCGGAGCCGCACGCATCGTGGAGCAGGTCTGTGAACACGACTCCACGCACTGTCCTCGTCGTCGACGACGACGCCACGCTGCGGGGTGCGCTCGACAGCGTGCTCGCGTCGCAGGGGTATCGCGTCCTCAGCGCGGGTGAGCCGGACGCGGCGTACGGTTTGCTCGCGCGTGGTCCGGTCGACGCGGTGCTGCTCGACGTTCGGTTACCGACCATGTCGGGGCTCGCGCTCTATCTCGCCATCGTCAGCCGTTGGCCGACGCTCACCGGGCGGATCGCCTTCATGACGGCGGATGCCCATGCTCCCGATGTCGAGCCGTGGTTGGACCGGCATCACTGCACCGTCTTCCCGAAGCCCTTCCGCTTTGCGCAGCTGGCGCGCTGGCTCGACGCCACGCTACAAGAGAGGGATTGCCAAGTCGCCGGACGGTGAGGGGTACGCCCCCCGCGTCAGCCTGAAGCGCGGGTGTGACCGCGATCGAAGTGACGATCGGTCGGGCCGATGTAGGCCGATTGCGGTCGGATCAACCTTCCGTCGCGAAGTTGCTCCAGGCAATGTGCGGACCAGCCGATGACCCGGCCGACGGCGAACGTCGGCGTGAACAACTCTGACGGCAATCCCAAGCCATGTAGCAAGAGCGCCGTGTAGAACTCGACATTGGTTTCGATGCGGCGCTCTGGCTTGCGTTCGCGCAGCAGACGAAGCGCGGTGGCTTCGACCTGGCGCGCGAGGTCGTACAGGCGCGGATCGCCCCCGCTCGCATAGAAGCGCTCGGCGGCTTGGGCGAGGACGTCGGCGCGGGGGTCACGGACTCTATAGATGCGGTGTCCGAATCCCATGAGGCGCTCGCCCCGCTCCAGCTTGGCGCGGATCACGGCTTCCGCGCGCTCGGGCGCGCCGATGTGGAATACCATGTCGAGCGCAGGCCCGGGTGCGCCGCCATGGAGGGGACCCTTGAGTGCGCCGACGGCGCCGGTGACCGCTGAGATCACGTCGGATCGCGTCGAGACGATCACGCGCGCCGCAAAGGTGGAGGCGTTGAGACCGTGATCGCAGACCGTATTGAGGTACGTCTCTAACGCGCGGGCCCGTTCGGCCGACGGTTCGGTGCCGAACAATTGATGCAGGTAATGGGCCGCGTGCGGGAGATCGGGACGCACCGGAACTGGCCCGTGACCCTGGAGAACGCGCCAGTAGGACCCCACGATCGTCGGGAAGGACGCGATAGCCGTCATCGCGTCGTCCACGGGGTTCTCGACGCGGCCGAGGCTGAGAAGCGCTGCCGCCATTCGCAACGCATCCATCGGCGGCACCTTCGCCGCCGCGGCTTCGTGGACGATGGCGATCGCGGCCTGGGAGAGCCCGCGCCGTCCGGCCAGATCCTGCATGAACCGATCGCGCTCAGATGATTCGGGCAGGCGGCCATGCAGCAGGAGGTACGCTACTTCCTCGAAGCTCGCGTAGGGCGCCAGATCTTCCACGGCGTACCCCGCGATGGTCAGCCGACCCGCCTCCCCATCGACGGCGCTGAGTCGGGTCGTTGTGGCGACCACTCCTTCCAAGCCCTCGGCCATGCTTCGATGTTGGCACGCGCTCGGAGATTGTCAATATTGAGGTAGCGTCAGTCGCCCCCTGCGCAGGCCTCCACGCGTTGCTCGAGGAATTGCCGCTCCATGGAGTTGCGCGCCAGCGCGCGCGCGGCACGGAAGTGCTCGCGCGCCGTTTCCCCCCTCCCGCGGCGCAGCTCCAGCTCCCCCAGCGCGGCGTAGTAGAACGGATAGGTGGCGAGGCGATCGCGGTCGGCGATCGCACCGATTTCCTCCAGCCCGCGGTCGGGGCCCTCGCGCTGGGCAACGGCGATGGCGCGGTTCAGCGCGACGACCGGGGAGGGACGAATCGTCATCAGTGTGTCGTACAGTGAAACGATCTGCGCCCAATTGGTGTCTTCCACGCAGGCCGCGGACGCGTGCACGGCCGCGATGGCGGCCTCGACGTGATACTCGGTCAGCTCGGGGCCGGTGGCTGAGCGGTCGAGCAGCAGCTGCCCTTCGGCCATCAGTTCGGGGTCCCAGCGCGAGCGATCCTGATCGGCGAGCGCGCTCAAATTGCCCGCGGCATCGAGCCGCGCCGGCAAGCGCGCGGCCAGCAGACACATCAGAGCCGAGAGCGCGTAAGTCGCCGGTGTCGCCCCCAGGGGATGCTCGAACAGTAGTGCGGCGAGACGCAGCGCTTCCCTGCACAGCTCGACGCGCACGGCCGACTCGGGCGAAGCGCCATGGTAGCCTTCGTTGAAGAGCAGGTAGAGCGCGCGGTGGACCGCCGGAAGCCGCGCGGCGAAGTCGGGGGCGTCCGCGATCTCGAACAAACGCTCGGAACCCGCGAATGTCTGCTTCGCGCGCGAGAGGCGTTTCTCGATCGCCGCGCGCGTGCTGACGAAGGCGCCGGCAACCTCGTCCACGCTGAAGCCGCACAGGATGTGGAGCATCAGCGCGACCTGCGCCGTCTCCGGGAGCCGCGGGTGGCAGCAGGAGAACATCATGCGCAGCTGATCGTCCTTGATGGCGTCTGTCCGAAACAGCTCCTCGACGGCGGGCGCCAGCTTCTCGTCGGACTCGAGCAACCGGCCCAGCTCCGGCGCGAGCGTGCGTGCCGTGCGCTCGCGCCGCAGTACGTCGACGGCGCGATGCTTCGCGGTGGCCATGAGCCATGCGGACGGATTGTCCGGCACCCCGCGAAACGGCCACACCTCCAGCGCGCGGCAGAAGGCGTCTTGCGTCACGTCTTCTGCCAGCGCGAGGTTCTCGACACCGAAGATGCGCGTCAGCGTGGCGACGATCCGCCCCGCCTCTCGCCGGAACAGATGCTCGTGCAGCTCCATCACATGCCCGTCTTCAGGACCGGGCGGACTTCCACCACGCCGCCGCCTTCCAAGATGGGACAACCCATCGAGAGCTCCACCGCTTGAGCGAGGTCCTTCGCCTCGATCAGGGTGTAGCCCCCCACGATGTCCTTGGCCTCCGCGTACGGCCCGTCGGTGATGGTCCTCTTGTTGCCCTTGACGAGCTTGCCGGCACGCTCCAGCGGGTGCCCGCGGTCCTTGATGTGGCCCTTGTCGGCAAGCTGCTTCATCCAGGCCATCCAGGTCTGCATGCTCTTCTGCATCTGCTCGGGTGACCCCATCGCGGCACGGCTGGCCGCGTCGGTACTGCGATACAGAAACACGAATTCGCTCATGGCTCCTCCTGGGTTGGCAGTTCCAAGCTTAAACGATTTCACTCGCGCCGGCCCTCGCGCGTTTGACCGTTAGACGTTTCACGGGCTCGCAAGCGGACATTCCGATCGGGTTGCATTCCTTCGAACCAGGACGCAGAATCGCCTGTGCCACATCCCCGGCGGTCGCAGGAGGTCCCATGATCCGCCCTATGCGAGGATTCGCGGCGCTCGCGTCCGCGCTTGCCTGTGCCGTCCCGCTCGCCGCACAGATGCCCGAGGAGCACGGCGGCCACGCGGAGCAGCTGGGACGCGTGCGGTTCGCGACGTCCTGCCGCGGCGCCGCCCAGAGCGGCGTCGAACAGGGCGTCGCCTATCTGCATTCCTTCTGGTACGAGAAGGCGGCGGACGCGTTCCGGGCGGCGGCCGCGGCGGATTCAAGCTGCGCCATGGCTTTCTGGGGGCAAGCGATGAGCCTGTTGCACCCGCTCTGGACCCCGCCATCCTCCGCGGAAGCGCAGGCCGCCATCGCCGCGATCGATCGCGGCGTCGCGCGGGCCACCACGGCGCGCGAGCGCGACTATCTGGGGGCGATCCGCGCCTACTACGCCGACTACGACGGGACCGACCCCCGATCGCGGCTCGTCCGCTATGCGCTGGCGATGGACAGCGTGCGGCGGCGGAGCCCGTCGGACCGCGAGGCTGCGATCTTCTACGCGCTCGCCCTCATCGCGGTGGGGCAGGCAAATGCGACCGACACGACGTTCACCTATCAGAAACGCGCCGACTCGATCCTCGAGCCGTTGTTCCGGCGCGAGCCTCGGCACCCGGGCCTCGCGCACTACCTGATTCACACGAACGACGTGCCGCAGCTCGCGCAGCACGGGCTGTACGCCGCGCGGCGCTACGCCGAGATCGCGCCCGGCGTCCCGCACGCCCAACACATGCCGTCACACATCTTCACGCGGCTCGGACTGTGGGACGACGACATCGCGTCGAACACACGCTCGGCGGCGGTCGCCCGCGCCTACGAGGTGGAGCGGGGGCTGCACGCGATGTGGGATCAGCGGGCCCACGCGCTCGACTACCTCGCGTACGCGTACTTGCAGGAAGGGCGCGATACCGCGGCGCGGCGCGTCGTGGACGAGGCCGCGGCCGCTCCGGCCGGTTATCCCACGGGCTCCCTCACCCACGAATACGCGTTCGCGGCGATTCCCGCTCGCTTCGAGCTCGAGCGCGGGCGTTGGGCCGAGGCGGCGCGGCTCGCCGTTCGCCCCGCGCCCGAGTGGCCCGCCGCCGCAGCGATCACCCATTTCGCCCGCGCGATCGGCGCGGCGCGCGGCGGCGATACCGCCGTGGCCCGCCGAGAGCTGCTCGTGCTCGCGCAGATCGAGAGCACGCTCACCGCGACAGGGGGAGCGCAGGCCTACTGGGCTGGACAGGTCGCCATCCAGCGGCTCGCGGCGGGCGCGTGGCTTGACGTGGCCACGGGAGATACGGCCGGGGCCGTCCTCCACGCCGGGCAGGCGGCCGATCGCGAGGACGGTACCCAAAAGCATCCCGTGACGCCGGGGCCCGTGCTCCCCGCCCGGGAACTCGAGGGCGATCTGCTTCTGGCGGTTCAGCAGCCCGCCGCTGCCGCGCAGGCGTACCGCAGGACGCTGGCGCTCTCGCCCAACCGCGCGCGCAGCCTGTTCGGCCTGGCCCAAGCCGCCGCGCAGGCGGGCGACCTCGCGGTTGCGCGGGCGACGTATCAGCAGTTTCTAAATGTGACGGCGCAGGCCGATGGAGCGCGACCCGAGATCGCGATCGCACGCCGGGCGGTGGCGAGCCGGTAGTAGACGGGCGCGGCGGTTGACAGAGTCGCACCCGCGAATTACCTCCTCCCTCGCTCGTGGCCTCCCGATCGGCCCCGGCGTGTGCGGCACACGGTTCGAGGAGACGTTATGAGACGACTTCGGTACATCACCCTCCTGGCGGTGCTGTGGACGGCGCCGCTTCACGCGCAACAGCCCACCGGCACAATCCGCGGACGCGTCACCGACGCCGCGACCCAGCAGCCGCTCCCGACGGCGACGGTCACGGTGGGGAGTCGGGTCGTCCTGACCCAGGCGGACGGTCGCTTCGTCCTTACCGGCGTTCCCGCGGGCGCGGACACCGTGCGGGCGAAGATGCTCGGGTACGCGCCCGCGCGGCAGGGCGTCGCCGTCGTCGCAGGCGACGCCGTCGTGGTCGATCTCGCCCTGACGGCCCAGGCGATCGGTCTGTCGGAAGTCGTGGTGACCGGCTACGGGCAGCAGCGCGTTGGGGATATCACCGGCGCCGTGACGGCAGTGACCGACTCGGAGTTCAACCCCGGCCGCATCGTCAGCCCCCAGCTGCTCATCCAGAGCAAGGTGGCAGGCGTGCAAGTCGTGGACAACAATGACCCGGGCGGCGGCCTGTCGATCAGGATCCGCGGCGCCACCTCGGTGAATGCCAGCAGCGAGCCCCTCTACGTCATCGACGGCGTGCCACTCGGCACCGGCGCGGGTGGCGGGCTCTCCGCCGGTCGCGACCCCCTCAATTTCCTCAGCCCAAACGACATCGAGAGCATGACGGTGCTGCGGGACGCTTCCGCCGCCGCGATCTACGGGTCGAACGCCGCGAACGGCGTCGTGCTCATTACCACGAAGGGGGGAAGGGGGCGCGAGGGAACGGGGGTCGAGTACAGCACGAGCGGGTCCGCCTCGTCGGTCACCCGGCTACCGGACATGCTGAATGCATCCCAGTTCGCCGCTGCCGTGGCCCAGTACGCGCCGGCACGGACGGCGTTGTTGCTGGGCGCCAGCACCGACTGGTTCGGCCTCGTCGACCGCACCGCGTACGGTCAGCAACACGATGTGTCATTCTCGAGCGCGGGCAACGACATGAGCTACCGTCTGTCGCTCGGCTACCTGAACCAGGACGGCATCATCCGGGCGAGCTCGACGGAGCGGCTGTCGGTCGGCCTCAACTATCAACAGCGATTCTTCAGCGACCGTCTGAACGTGCGTACGAGGGTGCGGGGGTCGCGCGCCGTCGACAAGTTCACGCCAGGCGACGTGCTCGGCAACGCCGCCGCGATGGCGCCGACGCAGCCGGTCATGGATCCGACCAGCCCCACCGGGTACTGGGACTGGAACACGACCAATGCGTCCCCGAGCAATCCCGTGGCCAGCTTGAACCTGGCGGCCGACCACGGCACGACGTGGCGCAGCGTCGGGAATGCGCGGGCCGAGTACCGGGTGCCCTTCGTCGAAGCATTGACTGCCAACCTCAACTTGGGCTACGACCTCGCGAAGGCCGATCGAACGACCTTCTATCCGAGCATCCTGGCCGCGCAGGTGAGACAGGGTCAGGGGCTCCTCTTTCTTGCGAACAACACCCAATTGAACTCGGTGCTCGACGCGTACCTGGGCTACGCGCCGTCGCGCACCTACGGACCCGGCACCATCGATCTGGCCGGGGGCTACTCGTTCACACAGTCGCACGCCGAGTATCCCTCGCTGCGCGAAACGGGGCTGGGCAGCAACCTGCTCGGCGACAATGGTGTCCCGACGGCCGCGAACGTTCGCAATACCAGGGATATCGTCGACTACAAGCTCATCTCCTTCTTCGGGCGGCTCAACTACAACATCGGCGACCGCTACCTTGCGGCGCTGAGCGCCCGACGCGATGGCTCCTCGCGCTTCGGCCCCGGTAACCAGTGGGGCACCTTCCCGTCGGTGGCGCTGGCGTGGCGGATTTCGCAGGAGCCCTTCATGCGGGGGATCGGCTCGCTCTCGGAGCTGAAGCTGCGCGGCTCCTGGGCTAGGACCGGCAACCAGGCGTTCGGAGACTACCTGCAATACCCGACCTATACGTACAGCGACGGGCAGACGCAGGTTCAGTTCGGCAACCAGTTCGTCACCACCATCCGCCCCAGCGCCGTCGATGAGTTCATCCACTGGGAAAAGACCAGCTCCTACAACGCCGGCCTCGATGTCGGCTTCAGCAACCAGCGGTACAGCGGCTCGATCGACTGGTATACCAAAAACACCACTGATCTGATCTTCAACGTTCCCGTCGCCGCCGGCACGAACCTCGGGAACTTTGTCACGACCAACATCGGCAGCATGAGGAACCGGGGTTTCGAGCTCAGCCTGAACGCCCGCGTGCTCGAGGGGCGCGCGACCCGGCTGGGCTGGACCGCTTCGTTCACCGCCAGCCATAACAACAACGAGCTGCTCACCATCAACCCGAGCAAGAGCGTATCGAAGATCCTGACCGGCAACATCTCAGGGGGGGTCGGCAACCTGGTCGAGGTGCTGCAACCGGGCGTGCCGATCAACTCGTTCTTCGTCTATCAGCAAAAGTACGGCGCGAATGGGAAGCCGATCTACAGTTGTTGCACCAATGACAGCCTGCTCAAGATGTACGTGGACCAGAACGGGGACGGGATCATCAACGACACCGACCGGCGGCCGTTTCACGACCCGGCGCCGAAGTGGATACTGGGACACTCGTCGTACTTGAGCTACGGGCACTTCGACGCCGGCTTCACGGTGCGGGCGTACCTGGGGAGCTGGGTCTACAACAACGTGGCGTCCGCCAACGGCGCCTACCAGAACCTCACGGGCTCGGGGATGCCGAGCAACCTGCACGCGTCGGTCCTCACGACCGGGTTCGTCGTTCCGCAATACTACTCGGACTATTTTGTGGAGGACGCCTCGTTCCTGCGGGTCGATAACATCTCGCTCGGCTACTCCTCGAGCTACCGGGGACAGCCGTTCCGCCTGTACGCCACCATCCAGAATGCGTTCACGATAACGGGCTACAGCGGCGTGGATCCGACCTCGGGCCTGAACGGAATCGACAACAACGTCTATCCGCGCGCGCGCACTATCACCACCGGCCTGAGCGTCCGGTTCTAGGGGGACGAAAGACATGAACCGCACATCCAAGGCAGTGAGCGTCGCCGCCGCCCTTCTCTGCGTGGCCGGGACCGGCTGCACCGATCCGACGGTGGCACCGAAGAGCACCGTCACCAGCGCCAACGTGTTCAACGACCCGAACTCGTATCGGGCGTTCCTCGCGAAGATCTACGGCGGGTTGATCGTCACCGGACAACGGGGGCCCGACGGGAATGCCGACATCGGAGGCATCGACGAGGGCTTCGGCGAATACCTGCGGTTGTACTGGTACCTCCAGGAGATGCCGACGGACGAGGCGGTGATCGGCTGGAACGATCCCGGTCTCCCTACTCTGAACACGGGGACCTGGGGAGCGAGCAACGAGATGGTGAACGCGATGTATTATCGCGTCTTCTACCAGGTGATGCTGGCCAACGAGTTCTTGCGCCAGAGCACGGATGCGAAGCTCGCGGAACGGAACCAGAACGATCCCACGCTCCGGACCAACATCCAGTTCTACCGCGCCGAGGCCCGGTTCCTTCGAGCCTTGAGCTACTGGCACGGGATCGATCTCTTCGGAAACATCCCGCTGGTGACTGAAGCGGACCCGCTGGGAGCCACTCCTCCGAAGCAGGCCACCCGCGACAGCCTCTACCGCTACGTGGTGACCGAGCTCAACGCCATCAAGGATGCGTTGCCGCCCAAGGGCGCCGCGACGTACGGCCGCGCGACCCCGGCCGCTGCGCATATGTTGCTGGCCAAGCTCTACCTAAATGCGGGCGTCTACACCGGCACGCCGAACTACGCCGGAGCGCTCACCGAAGCGCAGGCGGTGATCGCCGCGGGCTACACCATCGATCCCAGCTTTGTGCACAACTTCCAGGCTGACAACAACACCTCCCCCGAGCTCGTCTTCGTCGCTCCGCAGGACGGCAAGAACACGCAGACGTGGGGCGGGATGACGTTCCTGATCCATGCCGGCTGCGGCGGCAGCATGGCCGCGGCCAATTATGGCATTGACTACTGCTGGGGCGGATATCGTATGAAGCAGCAGGTCCACAATCTATTCGCCGCCGGCGACGGCCGGGCCTCATTCTTCTACACGACGGGCCAGCAAGTCAACGTGGATACCATCGGACAGTTCAGCAACGGGATTGCCGGGCCCAAGTTCACCAACAAGACGTCGGGCGGAGTCAGCGGTTCGCAGTCCGGCATGGTCGATACGGATTTCCCGATCTTTCGACTGGCTGACGCGTATCTGATCTACGCCGAGGCCAATCTGCGCGGCGGCGGCGGCACTCAGGCGCAGGCGCTGACCTATTTCAATGCGCTCCGCGAGCGCGCGTACGGGAACACCAGCGCCGACATCACGGCCCCCCAGTTCACGCTGGACACGGTGCTCGCCGAGCGGGGCCGCGAGCTGCTGTTCGAGGCCCAGCGCCGGACCGACCTGGTGCGCTTCGGGTTGTTCACGAGCGGTACGTACGTCTGGGCATGGAAGCACGGCGTCGTCGGCGGGGCGGCGTTGGATGCGGGGCGGGACCTGTACCCGCTTCCGGCGAACGAGCTGATCGCCAACCCGAACCTGCAGCAGAATCCGGGTTACTGAGCGCGCCGCGGGCCAGCACGTTGTCCGCGGGTGAACCCGCGGCTCGGCGTCTGCCGGTAAACCGGCACATGCCGCCGCTTCAGCGGCAGGTGCCGAGCCGCGGCTTCAGCCGCGCGGGCAGGGCGCGGTCATTGGTTGTCACAGGGCTGCTTGCAATCGCCACGGTCGCTTGCGGCCACCCCCTCGCTTCTCTATCGGGTGGGAATCCTCCCCCCGACCGGCCGACGCTGGCACCGACCTATCGCCCCAGCGGTCACCTGGCGGCGGGCGACGTGTTCGTCCACCTGTTCGAATGGAAGTGGACCGACATCGCGACCGAGTGCGAGAATGTGCTCGGACCGGCTGGCTTCGTGGCCGTGCAGATCTCGCCGCCCCAAGAGCACAGCATCACGCCCAACCACGACTGGAGCGAGCGCTATCAGCCGGTGAGCTACAGCATCGCGCGCAGTCGCTCGGGCACTCAGCCTGAGTTCGTTGACATGGTGCAGCGCTGCCGGGCGGTGGGTGTCGGTATCTATGTGGACGCCGTCATCAATCACATGACCAACTACCCGAGCCCGGGCACGGGCTCGAACGGCACGGCATACACGAAGTACGACTACCCCGGACTGTATACGCCGAGCGATTTCCACTCGCCCTGCACCGTGAACGACTACTCCAGCGCCGCCAACGTGCAGGACTGCGAGTTGTTCTCGCTGCCGGACCTCAATACGGGCCTGCCCTCGGTGCGGCAGAAGATCGCGGGCTACCTGATCATGCTGGCGCGCCTCGGCGTCGCCGGCTTCCGCATCGACGCGGCCAAACATATCCAACAGGTGGAGCTGGACGACATTCTCGCGCTCGCGGATTCCACGTTGGCGGCGGAGGGGCGCCCGATCCCGTATTACTTCCTCGAGGTGATCGGCGGCGGGGCGGGGGAAGCGCTGTCACCGCGCGACTACTACGGCGAAGCCTACGGCTCCGGTGGCGCTGCCGACATCACCGAGTTCACCTTCGTGGGCGTGGGCGACAAGTTCCGCGGGCTCGGGGGGCAGCGCATCGCGCAGCTCAACCCGAACGGACCGCCGGGAAACCAGTTTTCACCGTTGGCGTGGGGTCTGATGCCGTCCGACAAGGCGGTGGTGTTCCTCCAGAACCACGACACCCAGCACCAGTGCGGCATCAGCTATCGCGACGGCAACGTGTTTCGCGTCGCCAACGTGTGGACGCTGGCGCAGCCGTACGGGTATCCGTCGATTCTCTCGAGCTATGCCTTTGACTGTCCGGCCGGAAACTCCATGGGTCCCCCGTCTGACGCCGCTGGGAACACCAATAGCGTGACGTGTGCGTCGAGCCTCGAGACGGCTACGATCGGCCAGTGGGTGTGCGAGCACCGCGACCCGTACATCCGGAACATGGTGCGCTTCCGCCGCGTCGTCGCTGGCACGGACATCAATCACTGGTGGGACGACGGGAGCAACGCCATCGCCTTCTCGCGCGGCGACAAGGGCTTCGTGGCCATCAGCCGGGAGGCCGCGGCGGTGGACACCACGATCGGCACGGGCATGCCGGCCGGCACCTATTGCGACATCCTCACGGGCGGCCTGGCCGGCGCGGCGTGCGCCGGCACGTCGTTTGTGGTGGACGCCGCCGGCGCAGTTCATTTTCACCTCGCGGCCAACTCGAGTATAGCCATCGACGCCGCGACGCGGCTGCCATGAGGCGGACCATATCGTTGGGACTCTGCGCGACGCTCGCAGCCGCTGCGGCGGCGCGAGCACAGACTCCTGCTCCTGCCTGGACCCGCGGCGCCGTCTGCTATGAAGTGTTCGTGCGCTCGTTCTACGACAGCGACGGCGACGGGATCGGCGACCTGAACGGTCTGATCCGGAAGCTCGACTACATCAACCGCCTCGGCGCCTCGTGCATCTGGCTCATGCCGGTGGCGGCGTCACCGAGCTATCACGGCTACGATGTCAGCGACTACTACCGGGTCGAGCCGGCCTACGGCAGCAACGACGATTTCAAGCGGCTGGTGGTGGAGGCGCACCGCCGCGGGATCGTGGTGCTCGTGGACATGGTGCTGAACCACAGCTCGAGCGAGCACCCCTACTTCCAGGCGGCACTGCGCGACACGACGTCCCCCTATCGCACGTGGTACCGCTTCTCCCCCACGCCGTTGGGCAAAGGCCCCTGGGGCGGGGAAGCATGGCACCGCTCGCCGGTGCGGGACGAGTACTACTACGGCGTCTTCTGGAGCGGGATGCCGGACTTGAACTACCAGACGCCAGCCGTGCGGGAGGAAGCAAACAAGATCGCGACGTTCTGGCTGCGCGAGATGGGGGTGGATGGCTTCCGTCTCGACGCGGTCCCCTACGTCGTAGAGGAAGGCACCTGTCTCGCCGGGTGCCCCGGCACCCACGCCTTGCTGCGCGAGTACGCCGCCCACCTCCGCGGCGTCAAGCCCGATGCGTACACCGTCGGCGAGGTGTGGGCCAACATCGCTACAATGCTGCCGTATTATCCCGACCAGCTCACCGCGTACTTCGCGTTTGAGCTGTCCGATTCGCTCCTGTCGGCGGTCCGCACCGGCTCCGCGACAGGGCTGCTCACCGGCTTCCTGAGACTCCAGGACACGCTGCCGGCCTACCGCTGGTCTCCGTTTCTCACAAACCACGATCAGACCCGCACGCTCACCGTCCTGGGCGGCGACGTCGCCCGCGCCAAGCTCGCCGCGACGCTGCTGCTCACCTTGCCGGGGCTTCCTTTCATCTACTATGGCGAAGAAATCGGGATGACGGGCGACAAACCCGATCCGCGGTTGCGGACCCCGATGCAGTGGAGCCCGCGTCCTGGCGTAGGCTTTACCACCGGCAAGGCGTGGGAGAGCCCCCAGCCGGACTCGCTGACGACCAATGTCGCGGCGGAGGACGCCGACCCGGGCTCGTTGCTGAACCTGTACCGCCGGCTGATCCACCTGCGCCGAGAGAACGAGGCCCTGGCGACCGGGAAGCTGGTGCCGCTCTCCGCGAGCAACCCCCAGGTGGCCGCCTACCTGCGCCGAACGGGCGACCACGCGGTGCTGGTGGTGGCGAACTTGGGTGCCACGCCGGCGTCGGACGTCTCGATTGCCTCCCGGGAGAGCGTGCTCTCGCCCGGGAGGTACACGCCGCGCAATCTGCTCGGCGGTCCGAAGGGCACGACGCTCGAGGTGAATCGGGACGGGCGCATTCAGGGCTACGTTCCCGCCGGGACGCTCGGGTCGCGGGAGAGCCTGATCCTCGACCTCAATCGCCCCTAGGGGAGCCCGGCGTTAGGGGTCGATGCGCCGCGCCAGGATGAGCACTCCGTAGGCTGGAAGCGTGACCGTGGGGCCGTGCTGCGCACGGTTCGACAGCAGATCGCGCGCGCCCTCCACGTCGAATCCTGTCACCGCGAGACGCACGTCGTGAGGCCGCGTATTCACAAGCACGACCGCGTCCCCCCGACGATAGGCGATCACGTCGTCTGCAGCGCTGGTCACGACCTCGCGGAGACCCCCGGTGACGAGCGCAGAGTCCGCACGCACCAGCTGCATGACGCCGCGATAGAAGGCGAGAGCCTCGGCCGCCCGTGGCTGATCCCACGCGATCGGGTCCCGCACGAAGAGGCCAAGCTTCTGCGGGCTCTCGACCCCCTGCCCGTTGTAGATCAGCGGTCGACCGGGCAACAGGGCCATCGCTACGAAGGCCGCGCGCGCTCCTGACGCACCCCCGAACAGGGTCACGGGCGGATTGTCCCAGGCGGTCTCGTCGTGGTTCGTGGTGAAGCGCAGCCGCATGCCGCCCCGGGGCATGGCGTCCAGGTCCGCCAGCTCCCGCCGGACGAACGTGGAGGCGGCCGCGCCTTTCCAGACCGCCTTGAGGCGGCTGTAGGAGTCCCATGCGTAGGTGAGGTCGAAGCCGAGCCGATGCATCTTGAGATCGCCCCATTCGGCGAGGAGCAAGATCGGCCGCGGGACTGCGGCGCGCAGTTTCGGTAGGGCGTCGCGCCAAAAGTCGTCCGGAACGAAGCCGGCGGCGTCGACACGGAAGCCGTCGATTCCGAACTGCTCCAGCCACCAGCGCATCGCGTCGATCATCGCGCCTCGCAGCCTGGGATTCCGGTAATCAAGCTGGGCGACGTCCGTCCAGTCGGTCAGCTTGCCCTGGTCGTCGCGCGGCACCGTCAGCCCGCCGCTGTCGTTGCGGACGTAAAAGTCGGGGTGCTCCTGAACCCAGACGTTGTCCCACGCGGTGTGGTTCGGAACCCAATCGAGGATGATCTTCATCCCGCGAGCGTGCACCGCTTCGACGACAGCCCGAAAGTCCTTCGCGGTGCCGAGCGCGGCGTCTACCGCGTGGTAGTCGCGTACTGCGTACGGCGACCCTAGTGGTCCCTTCCGGTGCACCACCCCAATCGGGTAGATCGGCATCAGCCACACCACGTTGCTTCCGACCGCCTGGACGCGGTCCAGCCCGCCGATGACACCGCGAAAATCGCCCGTGGGCGAGAAGTCCCGGACGAAAATCTCGTAGATCGCGCTGCGAGCGACCCAAGACGTGTCGGGCGCCGGAGCGCGCGCCGGAACCGGCGTCCACGCCGGGGCGAGAACGGGATGCCCCGCCGCGAGCGAGCACAGGGCTGCCACCGCGGCAAAACCAGTCCGCATCTGCGCACTCCTGGCTGAAAGGGGATGGTCTCGCGGTCAATGTAGGCGTCACTTCGGGCTCACGCGAGGAACCGGGAATCCTTCCCGCGCTGCGTTGCGCCCAGTAGCGTCGGAGCGCACCTTCCCGCACATCCGTCCCCGTGCTTCGGAGCCTCCACTTGCGCGCAACGCTCGGTCTCACCATCGCGGGTCTGCTCGCCGCCTTGCCGCCGGCGGCTTGCTCCCAGTCCGCGGCCAGGCAGAGACCTCGGCCCCAGGCACCCGCGACCGCGACCCGCGCCGTGTACCTCGACAACCAGGGCGTGGTGCGCTGGAGCGACGACAAGCAAGAGGTCACCCTGTTCGGCGCGAACTACGTGCTGCCCAGCGCCTCCGATTACCGCGCGGCGGGCTACCTCCATGGCGATCGCAAGAAGATGATCGACGAAGACATGGCGCAGTTCGCCCGCATGGGCTGGGATGGGCTGCGGCTCACCTTCTGGGGCGACTGGGAGGCGTCCGACTCGGCCGGCAACCTGATCGCCAACGACCATCTGGACCTGCAAGACTACCTCATCGCCCGCGCGCGCGAGCGCGGCATCTACATGCTGTTCAGCCCCATCCAACTGTACGGCTCGAACTGGCCCGACGCATTGTCCGATACCTCGCCACCGGGGTTCGGCCGGCACTTCGGCAAGGCCCGCATGGGCACCGACCCCGCGGCCCTCGCGGCGCAGGTCAACTACCTGCGCCAAATCCTGAATCATGTGAACCGCTATACCGGCATGGCGCTCAAGGACGAGCCGGCCATCCTCTTCATCGAGCTGGTCAACGAGCCCTGGCATCACCCTGAGGACCTGGAGGGCTCGATCCGTTACATCGACGCCCTCACCGCCGCGGTGCGTGCCACCGGTTGCAACAAGCTCGTCTTCTACAACGTGAGCCAGGACTTCAGGATCGGGGAGGCGATCAGACGCAGCAAGGCGCAGGGGATCACGTTCGGGTGGTATCCCACGGGCTTGAACTCGGGCCACGAGCTCGTGGGCAACTACCTGCGCGGGACCGACGCATACCCGGATATGCTGCGCCCCGAGCTCGCCCCAATGCCGCGCATCGTGTACGAGTTCGACTCGCCGGACCTGCGCACCGGTTACATGTATCCGGCGATGGCGCGGACGCTCCGCGCGGTGGGTGCGCAGTTCGCCGCCATGTTCGCCTACGACATGCTCGAGACCGCGTCGCGCAATCTGGGCTGGCAGACCCACTATCTGAACCTGGTCTACACGCCGCGCAAGGCGATGAGCGCCATCATCGCCGCTGAGGCGATGCACCGGCTGCCACGGCTGCGCTCGTACGGTCCGTACCCTGAGAACACGCGGTTCGGCGACTTCCACGTTTCCTATGACGGCGACGCCAGCGAGCTCGTGGCGCGCGACGCATTGCTGTACGCTGGCTCGACGCGCGCGGCCCCGCCCGACCCGGCCGCGCTGCGTCGCATCGCGGGCTACGGCTCCTCGCCGGTGGCGACGTACGAAGGGGAGGGGATCTACTTCCTGGACAGAGTGCGCCCGGGCGTCTGGCGCCTCGAGGTCTACCCCGACGCCGTACCCGTGCGCGATCCGTTCGAGCCGCCCAGCCCCGACAAGATCGTGACGCGCGCGATCAGCCGCGCCTGGCACATGACCGTCAAGCTCCCTGACCTGGGGGGCGAGTTCACGGTGCAACCGATGAACCCCGGCGGTCAGGCGGTCGGACGGTCAGAGGCTGGTCGGTTTGCCGTCACTCCTGGTGTGTACGTCCTGAGCGCAAGGGGCCCGGTGGATCCCGCCACGCTTCCCGCACGAGTAGGCCAGATCGGCTTCACGGAGTACCATGCCCCTCCCGCCGACTCTGTCCCGCCATCTGTCGAGTCTCTCGCCGCTCCCGAATACGTCGCGGGGCGCACCGCGGAGCTCGTGGCTCGTGTGGTAGACCGCACTCCACCCGACTCGGCCATCCTCTTCATCCGGCCGACCGCTGGTGGCGTCTTCCGCGGCTTCACCATGCACCCGGCGGGCGGTTATCTGTATGCCGTGTCCCTTCCCGGAACCGCCCTGCGGGCAGGAGCGGGGCCGCACGAGTTCGTAATCACGCTGTTCCGCGGGGACTCGGGCGTAACGTTCCCTGGCGGCCTGCACCTGAGGCCGACCGACTGGGACTACTACGGCAGCGCGTCCTGGAAGCTGGACGTGGTCGGCGCGCACACGCCGCTGCGGTTGTTCGATCCCGGCCGGGACGCGGCGCGTTTGTCCTTTACCCGCATCGGCGACGCCGGGCGCCGCGGACTGTTCCGCGTGGTCGTGTCCGAGCTCACCGGCCAGCCGGTCTTCCACTTCGAGCTGCCCGTGGACGCGCGCTCCTCGAGTCCGCCCGACTACACGGCGTCGTTGGTGGTCAAAGACCGGATCAGAGCCCGGCAGGAGAGCATAGGCGGCGCCGATGAGTTGGTGGTGCGGGTGCGCGGCCTCGGGGCGCGCCAGATCCTGCACGTCACGCTGATGGAGGACGACGGCACGAGCTGGAGCGCCGCGGTACCGGTGGACAGCGGCTGGAGCGAGCGGGCACTGCCGCTCGCCGCTTTCACGCTCGGCCGCGGGGTGTTGCTCCCGGAGGGGTTCCCCGGGGAGTGGAACTACTGGGTGGGACCGGCGGCGGGGCGGGGCGGGAGCGGTGACCGCCCGCGGCTCGACCGGGTGGAGCGGCTGCAGCTCTCGCTGCGGCGCGAGGACGCGCGAGACAGCACGGTCACGCCGGGCAGTTACGGCGTGGAGGTGGAGTCGATCGTCCTGCGGGTCGGCCGCGCGGCTAGGAGCGAGTCGGGACGGTAAGTGGATCGGCGGGGCTTGACGGCCGACCCGTCCTCCCTTATATAACCTATCAGTTATGAATACTGCGAGCCTCGACGCCACGTTCGCGGCGCTCGCCGATCCCACCCGGCGGGCGATCCTCGCCCGGCTCGCGTCGGGTCAGGCCTCGGTGACGGAGCTGGCCGAGCCGTTCGCGATGAGCCAGCCGGCCATCTCCAAGCATCTCAAGGTGCTGGAGCGCGCCGGCCTGGTCTCGCGCGGCCGCGACGCGCAGCGGCGACCGCGCCGACTGGAGGCCAAGCGGCTCGGGGAAGCCACCCGCTGGCTGGAGCGCTATCGCCGCCTCTGGGAAGGGAACTACCGGCGCCTCGACGCGCTGCTCGAGCAGCTGAAAACCAAGGAGACAAAATGGAAGCCCTGAAGCTCACCACGCCCTCGGACCGCGAGATCGCGATGACGCGCGTCTTCGACGCCCCGCGCAAGCTGGTGTTCGACGCTCACACCAAGCCCGACCTCGTCCGACAGTGGCTGCTGGGCCCGCCGGGCTGGTCGATGCCGGTGTGCGAGATGGACGTGCGCGTGGGCGGCAAGTACCGGTGGGTGTGGCGGCACGATCGTGATGGCACCACGATGGGGATGGGTGGCGTGTACCGCGAAATTGTGAAGCCCGAGCGGCTTGTCGTCACGGAGCGATTCGACGAGGCGTGGTACCCGGGCGAGGCCCTCAACACCCTCGTTCTGGTCGAGCAGGGTGGACGAACCACCCTGACGCAGACGATGCGCTACGAGTCGCGGGAGGCGCGGGACGCGGTCCTCAAGTCCGGCATGGAGTCGGGCGTGAAAGCGAGCTACGACCGTCTCGCCGATCTACTCGCGTCACCTTCGCAGGCCACCAGATGACTACGCGCCTTTGGCGCAGCACGGGCGCCGTCGTCGCAGGGTTCGTCGCGATCGTCGCCCTCTCGCTCGGCACCGACGAGGTGCTGCATGTGCTGAAGGTGTACCCGCCGTGGGGCCAGCCGATGACCGGCGGGCTGTTCGCGCTGGCCACGGCCTATCGTATCGTCTATACCGTTGCGGGCGGCTACCTCACGGCGCGGCTCGCCCCCCACGCGCCGGTGCGCCATGCGTTCATCCTCGGGCTCGTCGGGCTCGTGCCGGGCGTCGCTGGTGTGGGGGTCGCGATCGCCAAGCCCGAGCTCGGTCCGCTCTGGTACCCGGTCGCGCTCGTGCTCACCGGTTTGCCCTGTGCATGGCTGGGCGGCGTACTGTACCGCCAGCCTGTCCATCAATAGCGAGGAATCTATGCAGAAGATCGTCCCGTTCCTGTGGTTCGACGGCAAGGCCGAAGAGGCGATGAACTTCTATGTGTCGATCTTCAAGAATTCGAAGGCGCTGAGCGTCACGCGATACGGCGCGGCAGGGCCAGGGCCAAAGGGGACGGTCATGTCCGCGACGTTCCAGCTCGAGGGACAGCAGTTCTACGCCTTGAACGGTGGCCCGCAGTTCAAGTTCACGCCGGCCATCTCGTTGTTCGTGAACTGTGAGACACAGCAGGAGGTAGACGAGTTGTGGAAGAAGCTGTCCGCGGGTGGTAGAGAAGATCAATGCGGCTGGCTGCAGGACAAGTATGGCCTGTCGTGGCAGATCGTTCCCACGGCCCTGGGGAAGATGTTGGGAGACAAGGATGCCGAGAAAGCGAACCGGGTCATGCAAGCGATGCTGCAGATGAAAAAGATCGACATCAAAGGCCTGCAGCAGGCGTACGACCGAGGATAACTCGGCAAGACCACCATCATGCCGCCGGGCGGGCAGCGGCCGGCGGCGCTGCCCCATCCCACCGGCGCGCAACCTCGAGGCCGGAGATACATGTTGAGAGCCACAGCACCCCTGCGGCGTACCCCCCGACCACGTCGCTGAAGTAGTGCACCCCGAGGTACAGTCGACTGAGCCCAATGGCCACGATCAGCACGGCGGCACCGAGCACGATGGTGATTTGTGCGCTGCGACGATGCGTCCACAGAACCACGAGCAGGTAGGCGAGCATGCCGTATCCGATGAGCGCGCTCATGGCGTGGCCGCTCGGAAAGCTCCAGCTGTAGTGGGGGAGGAACCTGGCGGCATAGGGGGGCCGCGGGCGCCGGATCATGAGCTTGAGCATGGCATCGAGGAGGCCACCCCCAGCGAAGGCGGCGACCCAGCCGCCGAGCACGATCCAGTGGCGCCGAACGCCGAGGACGAGGGCCACCGCGAGCGCCAGGACGGTCAGCACCAGGGGCGAGCCGAGCAGGCTGATCGCGTTGAAGACGGCGTACCCGGCGGGTGTGGCGTGTGCGTGTATCCAGTCGAGCAGCGTCACGTCGAACTGCGTGAGAGGGTCATGGTGGATGACGTCTTCCGTGATGCCGGCAAAGACCCACAGCCCAGCGAGGCTGATAGCCAACCCGATCGTGAGGTGGAGCCCGAGGTATTCGCCGCGCGCAAACCGCGCGGCCACGAACGTCCACGCGTGCGGGTAGCGCTGCTTGAGGCGCTGGAGCGCGGCCCCGGTGAGGAGCCGCTGCCACACGGACTGTGCGCGGTCGGCGAGCCTGGTGCGGTTCCTCTCAAACCAGCGCCACCCGAGCACCAGCCCCACGACGAGAGCGACGAGCAGCACACCAGCTAGGCTGGCCTGACCGATGTAGTGCTCGAGCCGTGGTAGGTTGCGACCGAACACGAAGCCGAGCGTGCCGAACATCACGGCCCAGCAAACCCCGCCCAGGGCGTTATAGAACATGAAGCTGCCGTACGGCATGCGCGCCGTCCCCGCGAGCACGGCGACCCAGGTGCGCAGCAGCGCGATGAAGCGGCCGATGAACACCGTCTTGGGGCCGTGCCGCTCAAAGAAGCCGCGCGCGCGGTCGAGATGCGATTCGTTGAGGTGAATGCGGCGCC
>MNIR01000021.1 GCA_001919865.1 Gemmatimonadetes bacterium 13_1_20CM_4_69_16
GAGGCTGAGCCGCCACTTCAAGAATGGCGTGCGTTTCAACTTGGACCATCGGCCCGGTCTCGTCAAGAGCTAAGGTCGGTGCGAGAGGTCAACTGGCAGTCATTTTCTGGTCACTCAGCGGCACGCCCCAACAGGGGCTCAGCTCGCTGCGCTCCTACAGCAGTCCCGCCTCTGCGAAGCTCACGTAGCGATCGCCTCCCACGATCACGTGGTCGTACACCGGCAGGTCGAGCAGCCGTCCGGCGTCGACCAGCTGCCGCGTCACCGCGCGATCGTCCGCCGAGGGCGTCGGGTCGCCGCTCGGATGGTTGTGGACCACGATGATGCCGGCCGCGGCCTCCGCAATCGCGGCCCGGAACACTTCGCGCGGATGCACCAGCGAGCTGTTCAGAATCCCCCGCGTGATCAACCGGTCGCCGAGGATCTGGCTCTGGCTCCCGAGGGCAAGCACGTGGAACTCCTCCACGACCAGGTCCCGGAGCCGCGTGGCGTACACGCGCTGGACGTCCGCCGGCCCGCGGATCCGCTCCGGTGGCGGCTCCGCTTCGGAGCCGACGCGTCGCCCGAGCTCGAGCGCTGCCGCCACGCGCGCGGCCTTGCTCCGACCCACTCCGGGGATGCGCGCCAGCTCGACCAGGGGCCGGCCCGCGAGCCGCCGGACCGAGCCGTCCACGACGGCGAGCATCTCGCCTGCCACGACGAGCGCATCACGGCCGGTACACCCAGTCCCTAGGAGAACGGCGAGGAGCTCCTGCCCCGTCAGCGCAGCGGGGCCGACGCTCCACAGGCGCTCTCGCGGACGGTCGTGTGCGGGGTGCTCGGAGAGGCGAAGGGACATGCGGAAAACCTAGGTGCCGACTGGAGATATCCAGCACCGGAAAATTGCGGATCTGCCCTAACGCGCCTGCAATCCGCAATCAGCAATCCGCAATTCACATCGCAGCCCCGTGGCACTTCTTGAACTTCTTGCCACTGCCGCAGGGGCACGGGTCATTGCGGCCGACGTCAGCGTAGGGATTGCGCGCCAGGGCGGGGGCCACCACACCCGCCGAGGGTGCGCGCGCGGCCGCCGGCTCGGCCGACGTGATCAGTCCGTCGGCCGCCGCCTTGGTCGCAACCATGGGCGCGGGGCGGCGCGCCCCCCCCGGCTGCCCCCCCGCCGGGCCGGTCAAGGTGCGTCCGGGCGAGGGCGGTCCGCCCCCGGCCCCCGGGACCGCGATCTCGATCGGCATGTTGCGCCACCAATCCTTGAACCACCCTTCCGCGAAAGTGTTTTCGATGTCGCTCATCAGTCCCTTGAACATGTCAAAGGCTTCCGTCTTGTATTCGACGAGCGGGTCCTTCTGTCCCCAGGAGCGGTAGTAAATGCCTTCGCGCAGCTGATCGAGATCGTACAGGTGGTCCTTCCACTTCTCGTCGATCACACCGAGCATGAAGCGCGACAGCGCCCGTTCGGCCAGCCGCACGCTGCCCGCCTGGGCGCGGAGCTGTGCCTCGACATCCTTTTCCATGCTTTTCAGGTGATCGAGCTTGGCCTGAAAGGCCTCGCGCGCCGCTTGCTGCGCGGCCCGGACCAGGTCGTCCCGGTTGTGGATCACGGTCGGATCGGTGACGCCGGGCACCGAGATGAGGAACTTCTGCAGCAGCTCGGTTTCGATGAGCGCGCGGTCCCACTGGCCCGGATCGTCGAACTCCGCGATCAGGCCGTCCACCAGCCGCTCGACCGCCACCTCGACCATCCGGAGGGCTTCCGCCTTCAACTCCTCACCGCCCTCGAGCGCGAACTGTCGCAGCGAATAGATCACCTCGCGCTGCTGGTTCATCACGTCGTCGTACTCGAGCAGCTTCTTCCGCGCCTGGAAGTGCTGCAGCTCGACGCGCTTCTGGGCCTGGCTGATCGCGCCGGTGACCCACGGATGGGTGATGACTTCTCCTTCCTCCGCGCCGGTGCGGTCCATCCAGCGAGCGATGCGGTCCGAGCCGAACAGGCGCATCAGATCGTCCTCGAGGGAGAGGAAGAAGACGCTCTGGCCGGGATCGCCCTGGCGCCCCGAGCGCCCGCGTAACTGGCGATCGATGCGGCGCGCCTCGTGTCGCTCAGTACCGATGATCACCAGCCCGCACGGCGGGTCCTCGTAGCAACCCAGTTTCTTGATCTCGGGCTGCGTGAGATCGGGCTGTTCGACTTGCTGGCCGAACGCCGGCTCGTGCGACATGATGCCGCACACCTGACACTTTTTCACGCCCGGGCCGAGCTTAATGTCGGTGCCCCGGCCGGCCATGTTCGTGGCGATGGTGATCGCGCCCGGCTGGCCCGCCTGCGCCACGATCTCGGCCTCGCGCTGGTGCTGCTTCGCGTTGAGCACTTCGTGCCGGAGACCGCGCCGCTTGATCATGCGGGACAGCGTTTCCGACACGTCGACGCTCACCGTGCCCACCAGCACGGGGAGCCCGCGCTGATGCTGGCGCTCGAGCTCGTCCAGGATCGCGTTATACTTCTCGCGCCGCGTCTTGTAGATGAGATCGTGCTTGTCGATACGGCGCACGGGTCGGTTCGTCGGGATGACCATCACGTCGAGCTTGTAGATCTCCCAGAACTCACGCTCCTCCGTCTCGGCCGTGCCGGTCATGCCGGCCAGCTTCTGGTACATCCGGAAGTAATTCTGGATCGTGATCGTCGCGAGCGTCTGGTTCTCTTCGCGGACCGCGACACCCTCTTTCGCCTCCACGGCCTGATGCAACCCGTCCGACCAGCGGCGTCCGTGCATCAGTCGGCCGGTGAACTCGTCCACGATGAGGACCTGCCCGTCCTGCACGACGTACTCCACGTCCTTGTCGTAGAGCATGTGTGCCTGGAGCAGCTTGTGGATGATGTGCAGCGTCTCGCTCTTCTGGGCGTACTCGGCCTCCACCGTGCGCCGCCGCTCGACTTTCTCCTTGGCCGAGAGGGTCTCGTCGTGATCGATTTCGTGCACGGCGTGCGAGATGTCGGGCACCACGAACAACGTGGGGTCCTGCGGGGACATCGCCTCGACGCCCTTGTCGGTCAGGTGCACCGAGCGGCCGCGCTCGTCCATCACGAAGTACAGGTCGTCCTCGACGTCGCGCATCTTCTGGTCGCGGGCCGGCAGCTTGCGGTCCGCCAGTCGGTCGAGCTCCACGCGCTGCACCAGCGACTTCACCCCGGTCTCCTGGAGCAGTTTCATGAGCTTCTTGTTCTTCGGCATGCCGAGCTGCGCCTTGTACAGCAACCGGGCGCCCTCGTACGCCGTCTTCTCGTCACCGAGCGGCGGCTCGGCCTTGGCGATGAGATCGTTCACGACCGCCGTCTGCTTGCGCACGAGCTGGACCACCTGGGCGTTGTGCAGCGCATACTTCTCGTTCGATTCCGTGCCCACCGGTCCGGAGATGATGAGGGGAGTGCGCGCTTCGTCGATCAGGATCGAGTCGACTTCGTCGATGATCGCGTACACGTGGCCGCGCTGGACCCGGTGGTCCGGCGAGACGACCATGTTGTCGCGCAGGTAGTCGAAGCCGAACTCGTTGTTCGTGCCGTAGGTGATGTCGCACAGATACGCCTGCCGCCGCTCGGGCGAGCCCGGCTCGGTGTCGTCGATGCAGCCCACCGTGAGGCCAAGCCACGAGAAGAGGTGGCCCATCCACTGCGAGTCGCGCCGCGCCAGGTAGTTGTTGACCGTGACGAGATGCGCGCCTCGCCCGGCGAGGGCGTTCAGGTAGAGCGGCAGCGTGGCGACGAGGGTCTTCCCCTCGCCGGTCGCCATCTCGGCGATCCTGCCTTGGTGCAGCACGATGCCGCCGATCAGCTGCACGTCGTACGGCACCATGTCCCAGGTCAGCTCGTGTGCCGTCACGACCAGCTTGCTGCCGGTCAACCGGCGGCATGCCTCGCGCACGGTGGCGAAGGCTTCGGCGAGCAACCCGTCCAGCGCGCCCTGCAGCTCCTTCGCCAGCGCGTGCTCCGCCTTCGCGAGCTGGTCGGATAGCTGGAGCCGCTCCTCCGCGTCCGCGCAGTCGTGCTTCGACTGCCGCAGCCGCTCCACTTCCGCCGCCAGTGCGCCCGTTCGCTCCGCGATGACGGCGCGGAACTTGGGCGTTTGCGCCCGCAGCTCCGCATCGGAGAGACCCTGCAGCCGGGCTTCGTGGCGGTGGATCGCGTCCACCAGCGGCTGGATACGCTTGAGCTCGCGCTGGAAGCGCGTGCCGAAGACCTTCGTGACGAGACGTTTGAACATCAGTCCTCTAACGATACAACCCGCGCGCGGCGATGTAGTCGCGGACCGCGTCGGGGACGAGATACCGGATGGAGCGCCCGCGCCGCACGCGGTCCCGGATCATCGTGGCCGAGATGCCCACCGCGGGCACCTCGAGCACGCGCGCGATCAGCGGGTGCCGCGGCACGGATGCGCCAGGCCGGGCGAGGACGACCAGGTCGGCGAGCCCGGGAAGCGCCTCGACCTCGTGCCAGCTGGGGAGCTCCTGCGCGGCATCCGCTCCCAGGAGTAACGTGAACCGGTTCCCGGGCTCGCGCCGGGCCAACGCTTGCAGCGTCCGCACCGTGTAGGACGGCGCCGCCAACCCGAGCTCGATGCGCTCCACCGCGAGCCGGGGATTGCCCGCCACGGCGAGGTCGAGCATCTCGGCGCGCTGCTCCGGCGTGGCGCCGTGCGCGGCCCGCTTGAACGGTTGCTCGCGCGCCGGCACGAAGCGCACCGTGCCGCCCAGCTGCTCGGCCGCCGCCTCCGCTACCACGAGATGCCCGATGTGCACTGGGTCGAACGAGCCGCCGAACAGGGCCTCCACTCGGGCTCAGGAGGGAGCAGACGCGGCCGGCGTGGTGCTCGCGTCCGCGGGGCAGCTCTTGTCCAGACCGCCGACCCGCGGGTAGAAGCGCCGCAGGTGAGCACAGGTCTCCTTCAGCTCCTCCCTGTACCCGATGGCGCGGTAGCTGTCCACCAGTCGCAGCAGCGCGTCGGGGACGCGCGGCGTCTCGGGGTAGCTCGCGATCACATCCTTGAAGTAGATGATCGCGGAGTCGAACGCGCGTCGCTTGAAGTAGAACAGACCGTTCTTGTACGCCTTCTCCGCGAACCACTCCTTGAGCTGCAGGACGTGCAGCTGGGCTCGGCCGGCTGCCGCCGTGCCGGGGTAGCGACCGGCAAGCTCCTGGTAGATGGCGAGCGCGGACTGGCCGTAGGTCGGATCCAGCTCGGGGCGCCGCCACAGGCGGAGGTTGGCATCGCCCGCGCGCAGCAACGCGAGCGGCGCGTACTCACTCGTGGGGTACTCATCCGCGACCTGGCGGAACTCGTGCGCGGCCTGCACCCGGTCACCGGTTTGGAAGTAGCACTCCGCCAACCGGTAGCGCACTTCGGCCAGCTGCGGTTGCGACGCCGCCAGCTCGAACGTCAGCCGTCGCAGCGCGATCATCGCGTGAGCGAAGTCGCCCCTCGAGAACTGCTGACGGGCGCGCGCGAGCCCGACCTCTGCGTCCGGCGTCGGTGTCACGGTCGCGGTGTGATGGCAGGCCGCGAGGCCGACCAGGGCGATCACCCAGCAGCGAGCCATTGCTCTCACGGGAGTTTCGGCGGGGCTGGCGACGGCGCGTCCGCCTTGCCCAACGCGTTGATCTTTTCGTGCGCCCGCTGCGCCAGCGTGTCGCCCGACGTGCCGCCCGCTAGGGCCTGCTGATAGCTCTCGAGCGCCGCCGGGATGTCTCCCTGCGCCAGCTTCACGTCGCCCAGGCCGAGGAACGCTCCGCGCACGACGTCGGGCGGCGACCCCGGCGCCGTCGCGCGTCGGAACCAATCCTCCGCGTCGGCCGGCTTCCCGGCGGCGAGCAGCCGCTGACCCTCGACCAGGGCGCACAGCCCCAACCCTTCGCGCGCTCCCTCCGCGACCGCCGGCTCGTGCTGCCGGCGCAGCACGCCCTCGAACGCTGGGACCGCCGTGCTGCAGGCGCGCGCTCGCACCGCCGCCATGCCGTAGACAAAAAGGAGCGAGTCCGCGCTGCGCGCGTTTCCCGCGGCGGCGACGGCGCTGGGGAGGAGCGCGAGCGCCGCACCCGTGTCGCCCCGCTCAGCCGCGCCCAACGCGGCCAGCCGGGTGTACTTGCCGAGCGGCCGCCCCGGCGACACCGCGCGCAACCCCTGCAACGCGGTCGCAGCCGCGTTGCGGTCGTTCGCCGCGAGGGCGGCGCGGACCACCCGCTCGAGGCCGTCGGCGGCTTCGGCGGCGCGCGAACGGTCGGTCTCCCCCAGGGCGACATAATTCGCGGAGGCGAGCCCGTAGTCGCCGGTGTGCAACGCCGCGGCGGCCGCCTTGGCGTACAAGTCCGGGCTTCCGGCGTGCGCCTTCAGCCCCAGCTGATATTCGGCCAAGGCGTCCCGGTAAGCACCGGCCGCGTAGTTCCGGTCGCCCAGGTCCTCGTGGTCGGCGGCGCTGCGCGCACAGGCCAAGGCGAGGGCGAGGCATGCAAACCCCAGTGGTCTCACGCCTTCTTCCCTTTGCCTCCCCTGCCCTTTCCGGCAGGGGCGGGCGCCGCGGCGCCCGTGTCGTTGCGAGCCAACATGGCGAGATACGCCTCCACCCGTGGATCCTCCGGCCGTCGTTCCCGGCACGCTTCCCACACCTCCTTCGCCCCGAGGCCGTCTCCCGCGAGGTAACACGCGAGCCCGAGCATCGCGGCCGCGTCCAGATAGTTGGGCCGCGCGCGCACGATGATCTCGAAGTGCTCCCGGGCATCGAGGGCACGGCCCGCCTGCAACAGCATCCGCCCCAGCTTATACCGCAGGTCGTGAAACGCCGGTCCGAGGGCGAGCGCCGCGTGATACTGCTCGATCGCCTGCACCAGCGCTCCCGCCTCGTCGTAGGCGTTGCCGAGCGTAGCGTGCTGGTTGGCGAGCTTCGCCGCCACGTGCGCCGGAAGGCCGTCGCGCGACTCGCCACCCAGCTGCGCCGCCCGCCGAAACGCGGCGTCGGCCTCGTCCTCGCGTCCCAGCTCGTTCAGCACGAGCGCCCGATGGATGAGCGCTTCGACGTAGCGCGCGTTCAGGGTCAGCGCGCGGTCGAGCTGGGCGAGCGCCTGCTCCTGTTGGCCGACGAGCGAGTACGACAGCCCCAACAGATGATGGGCGTCCGCAAACGCCCGGCCGCTCGCCACCACTTCCTCGAGCAGGTGGATCGCGCCGTAGTAGTCCTGGAGGTCGAACCGTTCGCGAGCCTGCGCGACGAGGTGCTCAGGACTGACGTCCATGGATCTCCTGGTACCAGCTTACGAAGTGGCGGATCCCCTCTTCGATGCCGACCCGGGGCCGATAATCGAGCTCCCGTTCGGCGCGCCGCAGATCGGCCGCCGTGAGGCGCACGTCCCCCGGCTGGTCGGGGTGCCGCTCGATTCGCACGGTGCGCCCGAGCGTCCGCCCGATGAGCTCGATCAGGCGATCCAGCCGCACCCGCGCGCCACCGCCAATGTTGATCGCGACGGCGCCCCCCCCCCCCCCCCCCCCCCCGCGCCCCGCGCGCCCGGTGCGGGCGGTCCACTCCACCGCCGACAGGACCCCGTCCAAGCAGTCCGTAATATAGGTATAGTCCCGCTCGCTCGACCCGTCGCCGTACATCCGGACGGGGCTGCCTTGGGCGATCAGATCCGTAAAGCGATGGATGGCCAGGTCAGGCCGCTGGCGCGGCCCGTACACTGTGAAGAAGCGCAGGCAGGCGACGCGCACGCCGTACAGGTGGGCGAAGGCGTGCGCCATCAGCTCTCCCGCGCGCTTGCTCGCCGCGTACGGCGAGATCGGCCAGACCGCAGGGGCGTCCTCGGAAAAGGGGGCGGGGGTGGCGTCGCCATACACTGAGGACGACGAGCCGAACACCACCCGCCCGATCCCAGCGCGCCTCGTCGCCTCGAACACGCGCACCGTGCCGGTCACGTTGGCTTCGCTGTAGGAGGCCGGATCCTCGAGGGAGGGGCGCACGCCCGGGCGGGCCGCCAAATGAATCACGACGCTGACGCCATCGAGCGGGAGCGGGTCACGCGCCACGTCGGCTTCGAGGAAACGAAACCGGGGATGGCGGCGGAGGTCCTCGAGATTCCGTTCCTTCAGCGCGCGGGCGTAGAACGGGTCGAAGTTGTCGGTGCCCACGACCTCGTCCCCCCGCGCAAGCAGCGCCTCACACAAGTGGGAGCCGATGAAGCCCGCCGCCCCCGTGACCAGGAGGCGTCGGCTCACGCGGCAACGAGCCCACGAAAGTAGGCGATCGTGCGTCGCAACCCCTCCTCCAGGGGGACCCTCGGCTCCCAGCCGAGCGCCGCCCGCGCACGCGTGATGTCGGGCTGACGCACCTTGGGATCGTCCACCGGCAGCGGCCGCTCGACGATCGGGCTGCGGCTACCGGTGAGCTGCAGCACGAGCTCCGCGAGCTGGCGAACGGTGAACTCCTTGGGATTGCCGATGTTGGTGGGCTCGGCATCGCCCTGCTCGAACAGCCGCACGATGCCCTCGATGAGGTCGTCCACATAGCAAAACGAGCGCGTCTGCGAGCCGTCGCCGTACAGCGTCAGCGGCTGGCCCTGCAGCGCCTGCACGATGAAGTTCGAGACCACGCGTCCGTCGTTGGGTCGCATGCGAGGGCCGTAGGTGTTGAAGATCCTCACGATGCGGGTATCGAGATCGTGATAGCGGTGATACGCCATCGTCATCGCCTCGGCGAAGCGCTTCGCCTCGTCGTAGACGCCCCGTGGTCCCACCGGGTTCACGTGACCCCAGTAGCTCTCCGGCTGGGGGTGCACGAGCGGATCGCCGTACACCTCGGAGGTGGAGGCCAACAGGAAGCGGGCCCGCTTCGCCTTGGCGAGCCCCAGCGCTTTATGGCTGCCGAGGGAACCGACCTTCAGTGTCTGGATGGGCAGCTCGAGGTAATCCACCGGACTCGCGGGGCTCGCGAAGTGGAACACGCCGTCCAGTGGCCCCTGCAGCTCGATGAAGTTGGTGACGTCGTGGAGGACGAACTGGAAGTCGCGGTGACTTTTCAGGTGGGCGAGATTGGCCGGCGCGCCCGTGATGAAATTGTCCACGCCGACCACCCGGTGACCCTGCGCGAGCAACCGGTCGCACAGGTGCGACCCGAGGAATCCCGCGGCCCCGGTTACGAGGATCCGCATGCCCGCTGGCGGCCGATGCTGTCGTAGGTGAGGCCGAGGCGCGCGAGACGCTCCGGGTCGTAGAGATTCCGACCATCCACGATCAGCGGCCGCGCGAGCAGCTGCTTGATCTTCGCAAAGTCCGGGTTACGGTACTCGAGCCACTCGGTGACGATCGCGAGCGCCGCGGCGCCCGCCAGCGCGTCGTAGGCGTGCGCCGCGTACGTGACACGATCGCCCAGGTGGCGCCGCGCCGTCTCGAGGGCCGCGGGGTCGTGCACGCGCACCGTGGCCCCCGCGTCGAGCAGCGCCTCCACCAGCACGAGGGCGGGGCTTTCGCGCACGTCGTCGGTCTCCGCCTTGAACGCCAGCCCCCACACGGCGATCGTCTCGCCACGCAGCTTGTTGTCGAAGTGCCGCATGAGCTTGTCGAACAAGACGCGCTTCTGGCGCTCGTTCGCCGCTTCGACTGCCTTGAGGATGTCGAGGGACACGCCCTTGGTCTCCCCGGTGCGGATCAACGCCTTCACGTCCTTGGGAAAGCAGGAGCCGCCGTAGCCGGGCCCCGGGAACAGGAAGGCCGTGCCGATGCGGCGGTCGGTGCCGATGCCTTTACGGACCTGAGTGACGTCGGCGCCGACCGCTTCGCACAGGCGCGCGATCTGGTTCATGAACGAGACGCGGCTCGCGAGCATCGCGTTGGCCGCGTACTTGGTCATCTCCGCCGACGGGATGTCCATGAAGACGATGGGGTTCCCCGTCCGGACGAACGGCGCGTACAGCTCCCCGATCAGCTGCGCCGCCTCCTGGGAATCCACGCCCACCACGACGCGGTCCGGCTTCATGAAATCTTCCACCGCGGCCCCTTCCTTCAAGAACTCGGGGTTGGAGCACACTTGGAACGCGACCCGCGTGTGCTTGGCGATTTCGGCCCGGACCAGCTCCGCGGTGCCGACGGGGACGGTGCTCTTGGTGACCACCACCTTGGGGCGATTCATGTGCCGACCGATCGTCCGCGCGACCTCCAGCACGTGCTGCAGGTCCGCGGACCCGTCCTCGTCGGGCGGCGTGCCCACCGCGATGACGATGATGTCCGACCGCTCCACGGCCGCACCGACCTCGGTGCTGAATTGAAGACGCCCCCCCCGCTGGTTGCGCGACACCAGCGGCTCGAGCCCCGGCTCGTAGATGGGCAGCCGGTTCTCGCGCAGGTCGGCGATCTTCTGCGCGTCGACATCGGCGCAGATTACGTCGTTCCCCGTCTCCGCGAGACACGCGCCCACGACGAGGCCGACGTACCCCGTCCCGACGACCGCGACGTTCATGCCCCCTTCCCGGAGCCGGGCGCGCCCGGCAGCGCGTTCCGGGTGTCCACCACGAGCTGGGCGTGCCGCGCCACCGAGGCGTAGTCGACGTTGGAATGGTCGGTCACGATGATGACGCAGTCCGCCCCCTTGAGGGCGGCGGGCGTGAGCGCCACCGACTTCAGCTCGACTTCGTCCTCTTCCAGGCTCGCGACGTGCGGGTCGTGGTACGCGACCAGCGCGCCGTGTCGCTGCAGCAGCCGGATCACGTCGAGCGCGGGACTCTCGCGGATGTCGTCGATGTTCTTCTTGTACGCCACCCCCAACACGAGCACCTTGCTGCCGCGCACCGCCTTGCCCTGCTCGTTCAGACGGTCGGCGACGCGGGCCACCCAGTATTCGGGCATCGCCGCGTTGATCTCGCCCGCCAGCTCGATGAAGCGCGTCCGGTAGTTGAGGGTGCGCATCTTCCAGGCGAGGTAGTGCGGGTCGAGCGGGATGCAATGTCCGCCGACACCGGGGCCCGGCGTGAACTTCATGAACCCGAACGGCTTCGTCGCCGCGGCGTCGATCACCTCCCAGACGTTCACGCCGAGCTTCTCACACACGATCGCCATCTCGTTCACGAGCCCGATGTTCACGCTGCGGAACGTGTTTTCCAGGATCTTGACCAGCTCCGCCGCTTCGGTGGAGGAAACGGGCACGAGCCGTTCGATGGCCGGTCCGTAGATCGCCACCGCCACACGACGGCACGTCTCGGTGATCCCGCCGACCACCTTCGGCGTGTTGCGGGTATTCCACTTCGGATTCCCGGGGTCGACCCGCTCGGGGGAAAACGCCAAGAAGAAGTCCTCCCCCACCTTGAGGCCGGTGCTCTCGAGCGCCGGGAGCATCAGCTCCCGCGTGGTGCCCGGGTAGGTGGTGGATTCGAGGACGACGAGCTGTCCCCGCCGCAGCGCCTGCTTCACCGAGTTCGTCGCGGCGAGCACGTAGCTCACGTCGGGGTCCTTCGTCTTGGAGAGCGGCGTGGGGACGCAGATCGACACCACCTCGGGCTCGCTGAGCCGCGCGAGGTCGGCCGTCGCCATGAACTTCCCCGCGCTGGTGAACCCCGCCACCTCGGTGTTCGAGACGTCCTGTACATGCGAGCGCCCCTGACCGAGTCCGTCCACGACGGACCTGCTGACGTCGAAGCCGAGCACGCGGAAGCCGGCGCGGGCGAATTCCATCGCGAGCGGCAGCCCGACGTAGCCCAGCCCGACGATACCGATCAGCGCGGACCGATCCTGTGCCTTGGCGATCAGGACGTCCGCCGTAGACTTCGCGAGTGCGGTGGTCATAGGTTTACCGGCGCTCCGCCAGCGGCGAGGGAGCGCGTCGCGGCATCGAGCACACGGACGACGCGCACGCCGTCCTCGGCACCGGCCCGCGGAGGCTCCGCGCCGCGCGCGACGCGCACGAAGTGCCCCAGCTCGGCCGCCAGCGGCTCGATGTTCGGGATCTTGGGAATGAAGATGTCACCCTCCCGAATCGCCAGGCTCTCCCCGTACGAGCCGTACTCGGGTGGGCGGTCGACACCCTTGTCGTAGATGCGAAGCTTCTCCCGCGGCTCCATGTCGTCGAACACTACCATCTTTTTCGCTCCTACCACGGTGAGCTTCCGTTCCTTGTGGGGGTCGAGCCACGACAGCTGCACGTGAGCGAGGATACCGGTCGCGAATTCCATGGTGAGGAAGACGACGTCCTCCACTCCCGGCTGGAGGTAACTGCGGCCCTGCGCCGCGACCCGGTTCGGAGCGTCGTTCAGCAAGTAGAGCGCCATCGATACATCGTGGGGCCCGAAGCTCCAGAGGGCGTTTTCGTCGGCCCGGACCTGCCCCAAGTTGACACGCAACCCATAGAGATAAAAGACCCTCCCCAAGTCCCCCTCCTGAACCAGCGCGCGCAGCCGCTCCACCGCCGGATGGAACACCAGCAAGTGGCCCGCCGCCACCGGCACCCGCCGCTCCGCCGCCGCCCGGGCGACCGCCTCGGCGTCGCGCACGCTCAGCGCGAACGGCTTTTCGACCAGGCACGGTTTGCCGGCCGCGATGCACTGCAGCGCCAGCGGCGCGTGCGTGATGGCCGGCGACGCTACGATCACCGCGTCCACCCGGTCCAGCAGATCGGCCACGTCGGCGGTGACGTGGGTCGCTGGATATTGGCGGGTCAAGCGATCGCGCACTTTGGGGTCGCTGTCGCACCCCGCCGCCAGCTCCGCATCCCCCAGCCCCGCCGCGGTGCGAACGTGGTTGCGGCCCCACGCTCCGGCGCCGACGACGCCCAGCTTGACGCGATTCACCGATAGAACCGGCGGATCGCATCGATCACGTAGTCCAGCTGATCGCGAGTCAGCTCCGGGTAGACCGGCAGCGAGATCGCCTCGGCGGCCGCTCGCTCCGATTCCGGAAACCGGCCGCGGCTGTGGCCCAGGTAGCGGAAGCAGTTCTGCAGGTGCAGCGGCACGGGGTAGTAGATCGCGTTCCCGATCCCCGCGCTCTTGAGGTGCGTCTGCAGCCCGTCGCGGCGCTCGGCCCGCAGGGTGTACTGATGAAAGATGTGCTCGTTGCACGGGTCGACGACCGGCGTGCGCACGGCGGGAAGCCCGGCCAAGCCTTGGTCGTAGTACGCGGCGTGCTCACGCCGCCGCGCGGACCAGGCGGCGAGATGCGGCAACTTCGCCAGCAGCACGGCCGCCTGAATGGTGTCGAGCCGCGAGTTCGTGCCGACCTCGTCGTGATAATACTGCTTCGCACCGCCGTGCAGCCGGAGCTTGCGCAGTCGCGCCGCGATCTCGTCCTCCGACGCCGTGATCATTCCGCCGTCGCCCCAGGCGCCCAGGTTCTTGCTGGGGAAGAACGAAAAGCCGCTCACCCACCCCAGCTCGCCGGCCATGCGCCACCTGCCGTCGATCTTGCGGCGCGCGCCGATCGCTTGGGCGGCGTCTTCGATGAGCTTCAGGCCGCGGGCCTGCACGAGCGGGAGCAGCCGCTCCAGCGCCGCCATCTGGCCGAACAGGTGCACCGGCATGATCGCGCGGGTCCGTGGGGTGATGGCGGCCTCGACTGCTGCGGTGTCGATGTTGAACGTGCCGGGCTCGATATCCACGAACACGGGCGTGCCGCCCGCGTTGTGGATTGTTCCCGCGGTGGCGAAAAACGTGAACGGGGTGGTGATCACCTCGTCGCCCGGCTTGAGCGCGAGCGCCTTGAGCGGGAGGAGCAGTGCGTCAGTGCCGCTGGCGCACGCCACGGCGTGCGGCGCGTGGCACAGCTTCGCCAGCTCGGCCTCGAGCTGGGCGATCTGGGGTCCCATCACGAACTGCTGTGACTCGATGACGGCCTGCAGCGCGGGCAGGACCTCGTCCTTGATGGCGCGGTGTTGCGCCTGGAGGTCCAGGAGCGGCACGTTCACGTCGTCGGTATCCTGAGAAGGCGCAACAATTTATCCGGGGCGGCGGGGCGGAGCAATCGGGCGCAGCACCCCGTTCGACTCCGCGTACGTCGCGCCACACACCGGACACGCGCCCTGCCCGTCCGCCAGCTGGAGCCGCTCGCCGCACTGGCACATCCACCCGACACGGCGGGCGGGAACGCCCACCATCAGGGCGTAGGCCGGCACGTCGGCGGTGACCACGGCGCCCGCGCCGATGAAGGCGTACTCCCCCAGCGTGACGCCGCACACGATCGTCGCGTTGGCACCGATCGAGCCGCCACGCTTCACGTAGGTCGGCCGGTACTCGTGCTTGCGGGACACGTGGCTGCGCGGGTTGAGGACGTTCGTGAAGACGCACGAGGGTCCGCAGAACACGTCGTCCTCGAGCACCACGCCCTCGTAGATCGAGACGTTGTTCTGGATCTTCACGTTGTTCCCGACCCGCGTCCCGGGCATCACGACAACGTTCTGGCCCAGGTTGCAACGCTCGCCGATCACCGCACCGGCCATGACATGGCAGAAGTGCCAGATCTTGGTGCCCTTGCCGACGCGCGCGCCGTCATCGACGTAGCTGGATTCGTGGACGAAGTAGTCAGGCACTCAGCCGATCACCTTGACCTCGAGCTCGAGCTCGACGCCCATCTTCTTGGCGACGGTCTTGCGGACATGCTCGATGAGCTTGAGCACGTCGCTCGCCGTGGCGGTCCCGGTGTTGACGAAGTAGTTCGCATGCAGCGACGACACCTGCGCGCCCCCGATCGTGAAACCCTTCAAACCCGCTTCGTCGATGAGCGCCCCCGCGGTGCGTGGGCCGCTCGGATTCCTGAACACGGAGCCGCAGCACGGCTGGTCGAACGGCGTCCCGGCCTTGCGCCAGCGGAACAGCTTTCCCTGCAGCTCCTTGAGCTTGGCAGGCGGCTCCTCGATGAGCGCCAACTTGGCCTCGAGCACGATGACGTCCCCGAGGTTCGACGCGCGGTACTTGTACGAGATCTGCTTGCGGAGCAGCTGCTTGATCTTCCCTTTCGCGTCCATCACGCTGACTTCGGTGACGACCTCGGCGAACTCCGCGCCGTGGCAGCCGGCATTCATGTACACCCCGCCGCCTACGGTTCCGGGAATCCCGATGAAGCGCTCCACACCGGCGAACCCCGCCTCGGCGGTGCGGCGCGCCAGCAGTGGCGTCGGGAGCCCGGCGCCGACGATCGCGGTGGCGCCCTTCATCTCGAACCGGTCGAGCCCCTTGCCGATGCGGATCACGACGCCCGGGAACCCGGTGTCCTTGATCAGCAGGTTCGAGCCCAGGCCGAGGGCCAACCAGGGCAGGCCACGGCTATGCGCGAGCTCCAGCGCCTTGACGACGTCGTCGGGGTCCGCGGGCATCACGAAGTAGCGCGCCGGCCCGCCGATCCGGTACGTCGTGTAGCGCGCCAGCGGCTCGTTCTCGATTACCTTGCCCCGAAACTTGACCTTGGGCGGGGGCGGGGACGCCGGTGCGGCGGCCCGCTTGGGCGCGGCCTTCGTCGCTGCCTTGGCCTTCGCTACGGCTGGACGGCCGACGCTCGGCTTCCCGCCGGGGGCTTTTCGGCTGCCGCCGGCTTTACGTTCGTGGTTCTTTCGTGCCATTCTTGGAGACTCCTCACGCTGCCCGTACGGCTGCGCAAAGCGATGATCGCGTCACAGGCGGCGCTCGCCGCCGACATCGTCGTGGTATAGGGCACACGGTGCATCAGCGCCGCGCGCCGCATCGCATAATCGTCCGCCTGCGTGAACTTGCCGAGCGGGGTATTGATGAGCAGCTGCACGTCCCCCGATACAATCAGGTCGATCGCGTTGGGACGCCCCTCGTGCACCTTCGCGACCCGCTCGGCCGGTACGCCGCGCGCCCGCAGATACCGCGCGGTCCCCTCGGTGGCCACGATCCGGAACCCCAGCTCGTGGAAACGACGGACGATCGGGACCACGGTCGCCTTGTCCGAGTCGTTCACCGTCACCAAGATCGCTCCCTCGAGCGGCAGGCTGCCGTCCGCGGCGATCTGCGCCTTGGCGAACGCCATCCCGAAGCTGTCCGCGAAACCCATGACCTCCCCGGTGGAGCGCATCTCCGGGCCAAGGATGGTATCGACCCCGGGCAGCTTGGTGAAGGGGAACACCGCCTCCTTTACCGCCACCCCGGGGAGCGGAAGGTCATCGGGAAGCCCGAGTTCGTCCAGGGTGCGCCCGACCATGACCGCCGCGGCGAGCTTGGCCAGGGGCACGCCCGTCGCTTTACTCACGAAGGGAACGGTGCGGGAGGCCCGCGGGTTCACCTCCAGCACATAGACCACGCCGTCCTTGATGGCGTATTGGACGTTGATCAGCCCGATGACCCCGAGCGCTTCGGCGAACGCCTTGGTGTGGCGGCGCATTTCCTCGACCTGACGGTCGCCGATCAGGTACGGGGGGAGGACGCAGGCCGAATCGCCCGAATGGACGCCCGCGTCTTCGATGTGCTGCATCACCCCGCCGATCACCACGCGGTGACCGTCGGCGATGGCGTCCACGTCGCCCTCGAACGCGTCCTCGAGGAACCGGTCGATCAGCACCGGGTGCTCGGGCGCGACCCGGGCCGCCCGCTCGAAGTAGGCGCGTAGCGACGCGTCGTCGTATACGATCTCCATCGCCCGACCACCCAGCACGTACGAGGGCCGGACCAGCACGGGGTACCCGATGCGCTGGGCCGCCTGCACCGCCTCCTCCACCGAGCGGGCCGTTCCGTTGGGCGGCTGCGTGATGCCGAGGCGCCGCGCCAGCGCCTCGAATCGCTCGCGGTCCTCCGCCACGTCGATCGAGTCAGGCGGGGTGCCGAGGATGGTGACGCCGGCTGCTTCGAGCGGCTTAGTGAGTCGGAGCGGCGTCTGACCGCCCAGCTGGACGACGACCCCCTTGGGCCGCTCCCAGCGCACGATCTCGAGGACGTCCTCGAAGGTGAGCGGCTCGAAGTACAGCTTATCGGAGATGTCGAAGTCGGTGGACACCGTCTCGGGGTTGGAGTTGATCATGATCGTCCGGTACCCCAGCTCGCGGAAGGCGAGCCCCGCGCGCACGCAGCAGTAGTCGAACTCCACGCCCTGACCGATCCGGTTGGGACCACTCCCGAGAATCACGATGCCGCGATCTCCCAGTGGCTCGGACTCGTTCTCCGCGTCATACGAGCTATAGAGGTACGGCGTGGAGGACGGGAACTCGCCGGCGCAGGTGTCCACGGTCTTGTACGCGGGGTGGATGCCCAGCTCCCAGCGCCGCGCGCGCAGTGCGTCCTCGGAGGTGCCGCGGAGCTCGCCGAGCTGCCGGTCGCTGAACCCCATCCGCTTCATGCGGCGCAGCTCGGTTGCGCCGATCTCCTGGAGTCCTGCGAACCAGCGCTCCGTCGCGAGCAGCTCCTCCATCTGAAACAGGAACCAGGGATCGATGCCCGTCGCCTCGGCGATCGCCTCGACGGGCAGCCCCGCGAGCAGCGCGCGCTTGATTTGGAAGACGCGCTCGGGCGTCGGCGTGCGGAGCGCGACGCGCAGGTCTTCGAGGCCGTCGCTCGTGAGCCGGTCATCGGCGAGCGTCTGCCCCAGCACCCACCCTGCCCGCCCGATCTCGAGCGCGCGCAATCCCTTTTGGAACGCGTCCTTGAAGGTGCGGCCGATCGCCATCGCCTCGCCGACCGATTTCATCTGCGTCGTGAGGCGGTAGTCGGCGGTGGGGAACTTCTCGAACGCGAACCGGGGCACCTTCACGACCACGTAGTCGAGCACCGGCTCGAACGACGCCGGCGTCGTCCGGGTGATGTCGTTGGGCAGCTCGTCCAGCGTGTACCCCACCGCAAGCTTCGTCCCGATACGTGCGATCGGGAACCCCGTCGCCTTGGAGGCCAGCGCGGAGCTGCGGGATACGCGGGGGTTCATTTCGATCACCAGCATCTCGCCGTCGGCCGGGCTCACCGCGAACTGGATGTTGCAACCGCCCGCCTCGACGCCGATCTCGCGGATGATCGCGATGGCCGCGTCCCGCATCCGCTGGTACTCGCGATCCGTGAGGGTCATGGCGGGCGCGACGGTGATCGAGTCACCGGTGTGGACTCCCATGGGGTCCACGTTCTCGATCGAGCATACGATCACGACGTTGTCCCGGCGGTCGCGCATCACTTCCAGCTCGAACTCCTTCCAACCCAGCACGCTGCGCTCGATGAGCGTGGTGTGCACCGGCGAGAGCGCGAGCGCGTGCTCGACCAGCTCTTCGAATTCGGCACGGTTGTAGGCGACGCCGCCCCCCGTGCCGCCCAGCGTGAACGATGGCCGCAGGATCGCCGGGTACCCCGTCTCGTTCACGATCGCGAGCGCTTCCGGCACCGACCCCGCCGCGTGCCCCAGCGGTGTGGCGAGGCCGATGCGGCGCATCGCGGCGCCGAACTCGGCGCGGTCTTCGGCCATCTGGATGGCACGGGCGTTCGCCCCAATCAGCTCCACCCCATGACGCTCGAGCGTGCCGTCGCGCGCCAGCGCCATCGCCACGTTCAGCGCCGTCTGGCCGCCCATCGTGGGCAGGAGGGCGTCCGGCCGCTCGCGTTCGATCACCTTGCGCACCCACTCCGGCGTCACGGGCTCGATGTAGGTGCGATCGGCGAGCTCGGCGTCGGTCATGATCGTGGCCGGGTTCGAGTTCACCAGGATGACCGTGTAGCCTTCTTCCTTGAGGGCCTTCACCGCCTGCGTGCCGGAATAGTCGAACTCCGCCGCCTGCCCGATCACGATCGGGCCCGACCCGACCAGCAGGATCCGATGGAGATCAGTTCGCTTGGGCATCGAGCACGTCCCGCAGCGCGTCGTCCAGCGAGTAGCGCGGCATCCACCCGGTCGCCGCGCGCAGCTTGGAGCCGTCCCCGACCAGGTGGGCGATGTCCGCGCGCCGCATCAGTTCGGGATCGACCTCTGGGATCGGCCGCACGCCGACGAGATCGGCGAGTTTGAAGAACAGCTGCTCCAGCGGAATGCCTTCCCCCGACGCGACGTTGTAGATCTCGCCCGGCTGGCCCCGCACCAGGAGCCGCGCGTAGGCGTCCACCACGTCGCGGACGTGCAGGAATTCCCGCACGGGCTCGAGGTTGCCGACCTTCACCACGGGCGCCCCGACGCGCTTCGCGACCGTGAGACGCTGGGCGAGGGCCGGCACGACGAACCGCGTGTCCTGGCCGGGGCCCGTGTGCGCGAAGGGCCGCGCCACCACGACCCGCAGCCCCGTGCGTCGCCACGCCTCGAGCGTCGCGAGCTCCGACCCGGCCTTGCTGGCGGCGTACGGCGAGCACGGGGCGACGGGGTCGGTCTCGACGCGGAGCCGGAAGGCAGCCTCGCCGCGGCCGTACACCTCACTGGTCGAGATCACGAGCAACAGGGGATCGGCGCGCCCCTCAGTCTTGGCTTGTGTCAGGCCGTGCACGATCCGAGCGGTGCCCCCGGCGTTCACGGTCCACGCATACCCCGGATCGCGCGCCGCTTCCAGCGCCGATGCTACCGCCGCGAGATGCACCACCGCGTCGTACGGCGGCTCCAGGCAGCGGCGTACCGACTCCTGGTCGGTCAGCTCGAGCGGGACCCAGCGCACGGCGGCGCGCTCCTCCGGGGTGAGGTCCCCGCCTCCACCCGGGGAAACCGGCTGCGACGCGCGGACCGCACCGGAGACGTCGCGCCCGTCGTCCAGCAGGCGGCGGATCAGCCAGCGTCCCACGAACCCGTCGGCGCCGGTGACGAACACCTTCACGCCACGCGCTCCAGGTCGGCGTCCACCATCATCTCGACCAGGGTGCGGAAGTCGACTTTGGGCGCCCAGCCGAGCTCGCGCCGCGCCTTCGCAGGGTCCGCCTGCAGTGTGTCGACCTCGGCGGGGCGCGCGAAGCGTGGATCCACCTTCACGTACGCCTTCCAGTCAAGCCCCACGTGGGCGAACGCCACCTCGCACAGCTCCCGCACCGTGTGCGTCTCCCCCGTCCCGACGACGTAGTCCGCCGGCCCAGGCTGCTGCAGCATGCGCCACATCGCGTCCACGTAATCGCCGGCGAAGCCCCAATCGCGCCGCGCCTCCAGGTTGCCGAGCAGCAGCTCCCGATCCTTCCCCCTGACGATGCGGGCCACCCCATGACTGACCTTGCGGGTGACGAACTCGAGGCCGCGCCGCGGGGACTCATGGTTGAAGAGGATCCCGCTCACGGCGTACAGTCCGTACGACTCGCGGTAGTTCACCGTGATCCAGTGGCCGTACACCTTCGCGACGCCGTAGGGGGACCGCGGGTAAAACGGCGTCGTCTCGCGCTGCGGCGTCTCCTGCGCCTTCCCGAACATCTCGGACGAGCTCGCCTGATAGACGCGCGCCTGCGGATGCACGAGACGCACCGCCTCGAGCAGGCGGGTTACGCCGAGCGCCGTGAACTCGCCCGTGAGGACGGGCTGGCTCCACGACGTCGGCACGAAGCTCTGGGCCGCGAGGTTGTAGACCTCGTGAGGCGTCGCCGCCTTCACGACCGCGGTGAGGGAATGCTGGTCGAGCAAATCCGCCGGGACGATGTGGATCCGGTCGAGTAGGTGGCCGATGCGCTCGTAGGAGTCGTGCGAGGTACGCCGCACCACGCCCACCACCTCGTAGCCTTTCGCGAGCAGCAACTCGGCGAGGTACGAGCCGTCCTGTCCGGTGATGCCGGTGATCAGCGCGGTCTTGCGGGGTTGCCCCAGCCCATTGGGCGGTTTAGCTTTAGGCCGCTTTTCCTTGGCGTTCATTTCTTTCGTCGGGCAGGCCCATGGCGCGAGTGTGCGAGATCTGTGGCAAGGGCCCCATCACGGGGCACAACGTCAGCCACGCGAACAATAAGACGAACCGCCGCTGGTACCCCAACCTGCAGCGCGTGCGCGCGGTCGTGAACGGCACCACACGACGGCTGCGGGTGTGCACCCGTTGCCTCAAGGGCAACCGCGTCACCAAGGCAGCCTAACGAAAAGGGGGACCCAGGGTCCCCCTCGCGGCCGCGCCCCCCCGCCGTTCCGTCACTCACCCAGCAATTCGATCCGAGCCACCTCGGCGCCGTCGCCCGAGCGATGGCCCAGCTTGATGATCCGTGTGTATCCGCCGGGACGCGCCGCGAAGCGGGGACCCAGGTCTTTGAACAGCCGATGGGTGACCTCCCGATCCTTGATGCGCCGCTCGACCTGCCGACGGGCGTGCAGATCGCCGCGCCGCGCCAAGGTGATGAGGCGCTCGGCGTAGGGCCGCAGTTCCTTCGCCTTCGCCTCCGTCGTCACGATCCGGTCGTGGCGGAACAGGCTGGTCGCGAGATTGGCGAGCAGCGCCTTCTTGTGGCTCGCCGTGCGCGACAGCTGGCGGCCTTTGGCGCGGTGCCGCATTACTCAACTTCCCCCTCGGTGGCCTGCGCCTGGGGCAGCACGCCCTGGTCAACGACGCGCAGCTCGCCGTCGGCCTCCTCGAACTTCATCCCGAAGTTCAGTCCTTCGCGGCGCAACAGCTCGGCGATCTCACCCAGCGCCTTCTCCCCGACGTTCTTCACCTTGAGCAGGTCCTCCTCGCGGTACTGCACGAGGTCGCCCAAGGTGCGGATGTTGGAGTTCTTGAGCGAGTTGACCGACCGCACGGACAGTCCCACGTCGTCGATGCTGCGGTTCAGCACCTCGCGCAGCCGGCCCAGCGCGGCACCACCGTTGCCGGCGGGCTGGGCGGCCACCATCGGCACCTTGCCGAAATCGACGAACGAGCGGAAGTGCTCCTGCGCGAGCGCGGCAGCGTAGGCTACCGCGTCCTCCGGCGTGATCGTCCCGTTGGTCTCGACCGTGAGCGTCAGCCGGTCGTAGTCCGTGCGCTGCCCGACGCGCGTCTCGGCAACGGTAAAGTTGGCGCGCCGCACCGGATTGTAGATCGAGTCGATGCGGACCACATCCACGGGCATGGCGCGGTCGAGCGGATGCTGCTCGGCCTCCACGTAGCCGCGTCCCTTGTTGACGTACAACTCACCCGCGATGTCCCGGTCGTCTTGCAGCGTGAAGAGGAGCTGGTCCGGGTTCACGATCGTGACCGCGCTGTGGGCCTCGATGTCGCGAGCATACACGGGCCCCGGCTTGCTGTGCTTGATGTGGAGCACCGCCTCGTCCACGTCGGCGGCGACCACCAGCGTCAGCTGCTTCAGCCGCTGGATGATCTGGTGGACGTCCTCGACGACTCCCGGGATGGTCTGGTGCTCGTGCACCACGCCGTCCAGGCGGAACGCCCAGACCGCCGCGCCGCGCAGCGAGGACAGCAGCATTCGCCGGAGCGAGTTGCCGAGGGTGTAGCCGTAGCCGCGCTCCAATGGCTGGAGCCGGAACTCGGCCGCGTTCGGGTTGTCCTCCCGCTTGGTCATCTCCACCAGGTGGGGCCGGACGAGCCCGGTCAAATCGAGAGTCGTCATCACTTGGAATAGAGCTCGACGATTAACTGTTCTTGCGCGGCGATCGGAATGGCGTCGCGGGTGGGCCGCTCCGTCATCTTGCCGAGCACCTTGTCGGTATCGACGTGAATCCAGGACACGGGCTGCGCGCGACCGAACTGCTCGAGCGCGTGCTTCACCAGCACCAGCTCGCGGCTCGCGTCGGCGACCCGTACTTCGTCGCCCGGGCGCACCCGGTACGAGGGAATGTCGACGGTGCGGCCGTTCACCTGAATGTGACGGTGCCGCACCAGCTGGCGCGCCTGCCGGCGCGACACGGCGAAGCCCATCCGGTACACCAGGTTGTCCAGGCGACTCTCGAGCGCCACGAGCAACGCCTCGCCTGTGACGCCGGGCTCCTTCAACACCCGGTCGAAGATGTTGCGGAACTGGCGCTCCGACAGCCCGTAGATGCGCTTGACCTTCTGCTTCTCACGCAGCTGACGCGCGTACTCCGACGCCTTGCGCCGGCGGCCGGAGGACTGGCCGTGCTGCCCGGGGGCGTAGGCGCGCCGTTCCACGGCGCACTTCTCGGTGAGGCAACGCGTCCCCTTGAGGAACAGTTTCGTCCCCTCGCGGCGGCACAGCTTGCAGGCGGGTCCGGTGTAGCGTGCCATCGGTCAGACCCTGCGCTTCTTGGGTGGCCGGCAGCCGTTGTGCGGGATCGGCGTCACGTCCCGGATCGACCTGATCTGCAGGCCGGCGGTGGCGAGCGCCTGAATCGCCGACTCGCGGCCCGAGCCCGGCCCCTGCACCCGCACGTGCACGCGGCGCACACCGAGATTGAGCGCCTCGCGGGCTGCCTGCTCCGCGGCCACGGTCGCCGCGAAGGGCGTGGACTTCTTGGAGCCTTGGAATCCGGCCTTGCCCGAGGAACCCCACGTGATAGCGTTCCCCTGCAGGTCCGTGATCGTGATGAGCGTATTGTTGAACGTCGCCGTGATGTGGGCGATGCCCTCAGCCTCGACGACCTTCTTGGCGCGCTTCGCGCCTGCCCCCGCCGGCTTCGCTTGTGCCATTTACTTTTTCAAGAGGGGCTTCTTCTTCCCCGCGATGGCGCGCCGCGGCCCCTTCTTGGTGCGCGCGTTGGTGTGGGTGCGCTGGCCGCGCACCGGCAGTCCCTTGCGATGCCGCGTCCCGCGGTACGTTCCGATGTCCATCAGCCGTTTGATGTTCATCGCGACTTCGGTCCGCAGCGCCCCTTCGACCTTATAGTCCCGCTCGATGACCTGGCGCAGCCGCGCCACTTCAGCGTCGCGCAAGTCGCGCACGCGCGCGTCGGCGCTGACCCCCGTCTCGGCGAGAATCTTCTTCGCGTTGCTGGGGCCGATACCGAAGATGTACGGAAGGGCGTACTGGATTTTCTTGTCGCGCGGCAGATCCACGCCCGCTATGCGTGCCATTCCCTACCCCTGCCGCTGCTTGTGCTTGGGGTTGCGCTTGCAGATGACGCGGATCACGCCGCGCCGCTTGATCACCTTGCAGTGCTCGCAGATCGGCCGGACGCTGGTACGAACCTTCAACGAGTCGTCTCCGGGAAAAAATTCCAATTGAATCTACAACTATAGACGGGGTCGTAAGTTCCCGCAAGGGGAGTAATTACGGCGCGCTCCGCACCTCCGCCAGGCGCCACGACGCGCCCGCTCGTTGGAACCACAGAAAGATGGTTTCCTGGCGCTCGTCCGACGTGCCCGACACCACGTAGCACCGCACCAGCTCCGCGTAACCCCTCCCCGACTTGAACTCGCCCACGCGCCGCAGCGTGAGCGTATGCTCGACCGCCGTACGCCAATGGCGCCGCAACAACTCAACCGCTTGGGCCCGGTCGAGCGGCGAGGAAGGGTTCGCCCCGGGGAGCTGAAGCATGATGCTAGCGCTTTGCCCGACAAGGGCTTGGGGATCATGCGCCAACCACGCGCCGCGGGTCCGCTCGGCGACCTCCGCGAGCGATGTCTGCGCCGCCAAGTGGACCGTTCCCACGAGCGCCGGGCTCGCGAGCAACGCGACCCCGATCAGCCACCGCCTCATAGAGTCTCCATGAACCGCTGGTACACCCCGCCGGGATCCTTGGCCAGGGTGATCGGCCGGCCGACGACGAGGTGGGTCGCCCCCCCACGCACCGCATCCTGCGGCGTGACGGTGCGGGCCTGATCGCCGGGGAGGTCCCCCGGGGCGCGGACGGCCGGCACGACGATCCACGGGTCGGGGCCGAGCGCCTCGCGTAACAGTGCGAGCTCGCGCCCCGACGCCACCACGCCGCGCAGACCCGCCTGGAGCGCGATCCGCGCAAGGCGCTCCGCTTCAAAGCTCAGATCCGGCACGCCGCGGCCGACGACCTGCTCGAAGTCCGCCGCGTCGTGCGACGTCAGCACCGTAACACCGACCAGAGCCAGCTCGCCAGCGGCGGCGGTTGCGGCGGCGCTGAGCATCGCGGACCCGCCGAGGCAATGCACCGTCGCCATCGCCGCGCCCAGCTCGCGTGCAGCCTCTACGGCCGCCGCCACCACGCTCGGAATATCGTGCCACTTGAGGTCGAGAAAGACGCGCACCCCGCGTGCCGTGAGCTCGCGCAGCAGCGCCGGACCCTCGCGGACGTACAGCATCGAGCCGAGCTTCACCCACTTGAGGGCGGGCAGGCGCGCCGCGAGCGCGAGCGCCTCGCGTCCGCTCGGCAGGTCGAGGGCGACAACCAGCTCAGCCACGGGCAAGCTCGCGCGCCACGCGCGCAGGAATGCGCGGATCGGCCAGCGCCGCGGTGCCGATCGCGACCAGCGATGCACCAGCCGCCAGGTACTCGCGCGCATCCGCAGCGGTGCCGACGCCGCCCACGCCGATGACGGGCATCCCGAGCCGGCTGGTGACCTGGCGCGTCGCCAGCACGCCGATGGGCAGCAATGCCGGGCCGCTCACGCCGCCCGACCCGTTGGCCAGCCGGCGATCGAGGAAGCCCGGAATCGTGTTCACGAGCGTCACGGCGTCGGCGCCTTCCTCCTGGGCGACGCGCGCCATCGCGACGACGTCAGGGAGCACCGGGGAAAGCTTCACCGAAATCGGCCTCGTCGCGGCCGCGCGGCAGCGCCGGACGAGCGCTCGCAGCCCATCGGGCGTGGCGCCGAACTCCAGGCCACCCGCGCTCGTGTTGGGGCAGGACGCGTTGATCTCGAACGCCGCGATCGCGGTGAGGTCGGTGAGCCCCGCGATCACCGCGACGTAGTCCTCGATCGTGGCGCCAGCCACGTTGACCAGGACGCGTGCTTGCTTCAGCTGCGCGGCGAGCCAGGGCAACTCGTGCCCGCGCGCGGCCACGAGCCCCGGGTTCGCGAGACCCACCGCGTTGAGCATGCCGCCAGCGAACTCGGCCACGCGCGGTGCGGGGTGCCCGCGCCGCGGCTCCGGCGTCACCGCCTTGGTCACGATCCCGCCCAGGGCGTCGAGGTCGATGACGCCCTGCACCTCTCGGCCAAAGCCGGCGGTGCCGGAAGCAAGCAGGACGGGATTTTGGAACGTGATGTCGAAGAGCCGGACCCCCACCCCCGTCACAGCGAGTCCCGGGGCTGCCTGATGGGGCGCGGCCGCCTTACCGGCGCGTCGTCACGCTCCCCCGAAGGACGCGGCGCCCCACGCGGCCGCTCGGCAGCCGGAGGCGCGGCGGACGCGGCGACCGGCGCGGGATCGAGCCACGGGCCACGCGGGCCGGGCACGGGCGGCGCGACGCGAGTGAAGAACAACAGGTCCGGGAGCGCGGCCGGCTCGAGGCCGAGTGTCTGAGCGAGCGAATCCTCCGCCGCGGCGAAGGCGACGCTCGCATCGCCGTGCAACGCGAGCGTGTAGGGGGACGTGGCGTAGTGGGAATCGAGCACGGAGACGAGCGAATCGCGCGCGTCCGGTAGCAACGCCAGGGCGGCGACCACGGCCTTGGGGGCGAACAGCGACGCCGGGTGGTCGCGGGCGAAGGCGGCGAACGCTCGCGCGGCGAGATGCGCCGCCCCGAGGGAGTCGCGGATCAGCTCCGCGGTGCGGAACTGCACACCCTCGTCGACGTCCGGGGTCGCGAGCACGTGGCCGAGCAGCTCGTCGAGCGCTCGCGCGTCACCGGCCGCCGGGCCCTGGGCGATGCCGCCGAGCCGGGCGCGCACGGCGGCGAGGTCCCCCATACTGTCCGCCTGCGCCGCACGCACCCGGAGCTCGCGCACCCGGGCCAGCTGCGCTTCCAGCGAGTCGGGGACGAGGTCCACGATCCGCGCATAGCGGGCGGCGGCCGCGGGGGCGCGCCCGGCGGCAAAGAGTCGATCACCGTCGGCGAGGAGGAGCCGGGCGCGCGCGCCAGCCGGGAGGCGGCTCCGCGCGAGCAGCCGGTCCAGCACCCGACTCGCGGTGTCGGGACCGGCCGCGCGGGCGACGGCTTCGAGGAGCGGTGCCCAGTCTCCGTCGCGAACGCGCCGGTCCGCGATCGTGTCGAGCAGCGCAAGCGCCTCCTCCCGGCGTCCGGCCCCGAGCAGGACCCGGACGCGCGCGGGCGCCGCCGCCGGCTCCTCCGATCGCCCGTACGACTCCGCCGCGGCCGTGGCGTCGCCTGCGAGTTCGGCGGCCCGCCCCGCGAGCAACGCGGCGTGGGAGCGCCGCGCCGCGTCGGATGACTGCGTGACGCTCGCAAGCTGACGGTTCGCTTC
>MNIR01000046.1 GCA_001919865.1 Gemmatimonadetes bacterium 13_1_20CM_4_69_16
CGGCGCCGAGCTGGTGCAGAGCGCCACCGACCTGACGTACGCCGAATACGCGCGGCGGGGGTTCTTCGAGCTCGTCGCTGCCAGCGGTCTGGTGCTCCCCTTCCTGCTCGGCGCGGACTGGCAGCTGCGCGACGCGTCGCGCGAGCACCAGCGCACGCTACGCCAGCTGTCGGGGCTGCTGCTCGCCCTGCTGGGCGTCGTCATGGCGTCCGCGCTACAGCGGATGCGGCTCTACGTCGCGGAGTTCGGACTGTCGGAGATCCGCCTCTACGCCACCGCCTTCATGATCTACCTGGCGGGGGCGTTCGCATGGTTCGCGTGGACCGTGCTGCGCGGGCACTGGCGCCGCTTCGCCTTCGGAGCAGTGGTCCAGGGCTTCGCGGTGCTCGGCGGGCTGCACCTGCTCAATCCCGACGCGTTCATCGTCCGCACGAACCTCGCCCGCCCTGCGGCGCACCGTCCCTTCGATGCCGCATACGCTGCCTCGCTGGGCGCCGACGCCGTGCCCGACCTGCTCGCGGGGTTCGCCGGCCTCGAGGATCAAGAGAAGTGCCGGGCGGCGGCGGCGCTCTTGGCACGCTGGACGCCCGAGGGGAGTGGGGGGAAGCGGCCCGTCGGGGACGGCTGGCGGAACTGGAACCTGGCCCGCGCCCGGGCGCGCCGCGCCGTACAGGAGCAGCGAGCGAGTCTCAGAGCACACACGTGCAAGGAGTTACAGCCATGATCACCGACGGCCTGAACCCGCTCAACCTCCTGACGTTCCTCGCGCTGGTCGTCGGATCGGGGGCGGCCGTGCTCCTCATTGTGTTTTCTCTCGTCCTCAAGCGCCCCGATGCGGCCAGGCTGATCGGCCAGGTCGCGCTGGGTGGCGTCGGCGTGTACCTCGCCCTGTTCCTGATCGCCGCGCTCGCGAGTAAGGAGCGCGTGCTCGACCCGAGCGAAGAAAAGCACATCTGCGAAGTGGACTGCCACCTCGCGTACTCCGTCGTCGGCACGAAAACGGCGAAGCTGCTGGACGGCCACACCGCGCACGGGGTGTTCTACGTCGTGACCGTGAAGATCCGCTTCGACGAGACGACCATCTCCTCGCACCGCGGCATGGCTCCGCTCACGCCCAACAGCCGCTACGTGGCGATCCTGGACGGCCAGGGCCGGCGCTACGAGGGCCCGACCGACGCACTTCAGCGCCAGCTCGTCCCGGGCGAGTCGTACACCACGGATCTCGCTTTCGATCTGCCTCCCGACGCCCGCGACCTGAGGCTCATCCTGGCGAGCCACGACGTGGCGACCGCCTTCATCATCGGGCACGAAAACAGCTTCTTTCACGGCAAGACGACCTTCCGGCTGAGCGTGTAGATTACAGCCCCGATGGGGCTCGCAGTCGTTCACGTGGATGCCTTCACGAGCACGCCGTTCGCCGGCAACCCGGCGGCGGTGTGCGTGCTTCCCGGCGCGCGCGACGCGCGTTGGATGCAGGACGTGGCGCGCGAGCTGAATCTCTCCGAGACGGCATTCCTGCACGCCGAGCGGGACCTATACCACCTGCGCTGGTTCACGCCGGCGATCGAGGTCGACCTGTGCGGCCACGCCACGGTCGCCAGCGCGCACGTGCTGTGGGAGGACGGGCATCTGCCGGCGGGCCGCCAGGCCCGCTTCATGACGCGCAGCGGCCTGCTCACGGCCGATCGACGGGACGGCTGGATCGAGCTCGATTTCCCCGCCACACCCGCGGCCCCCGCCGCGCCGCCCCCGAGGCTCGCGGAAGCGCTCGGCGTCACCCCGCGCTGGGTGGGGCGAAGCAAGTTCGACTACCTGCTCGAGGTCGACGCCGAGGCGACGGTGCGCTCGCTCGCCCCCGACTTCACCGCACTGGCACGGGCAGAGGCGCGCGGCGTCATCGTCACCAGCCGGGCGACCACCCCCGGCTATGATTTCGTGTCGCGCTTCTTCGCTCCCCGCGCCGGCGTGAACGAAGACCCCGTGACGGGATCCGCCCACTGCGCGCTCACGCCGTTCTGGAGCGAGCGCCTGCAGCGCACCGAGATGACGGCGTATCAGGCGTCGCCCCGCGGCGGCGTGGTCCGCGTGCGGCTCGCGGGTGATCGCGTCGTCTTGAGCGGGCAGGCGGTGACGGTGGTGCGCGGCGACCTCACCGTCTGACGCTTGCTTGACGGCGGCCGCGATGGCGTGGTTATCCTTCCGTTCCCATGACGACGGCGCCGCAGCAAGCCACCTCCCACACCAGCCGCGTCGCCGGCTACCTGCTCGCGCTCTCCGCCGGCGCGACGTGGGGCACGACGGGCCCGCTCTCCACCGGATTGTACCGACTCATGCCTGCCACGAGCATCGGGTTCTGGCGCGTGCTGATCGGCACTGTGTGCCTCGCGCTCTGGGGCCTCGCCTTCCGACGCGAGTTGTTCCGGGTGGACGGGCGCGGCTGGCTGCTGGTGGGCGTGGGCGGTGGCTTCCTGGTGGCGCTGTTCGAGGTCGCCTACCAGTTCGCGATCGCGGGCGTCGGCGTGGCCGGCGCCGCGGCCCTGCTGTACACCGCGCCCGTGCTCGTCGCCGTGCTGGCGCGCGTGCTGCTGCATGAAGCGCTCACGGTCACGCGGCTGCTGCTCGCGCTGGTCGTGATGGCGGGCGTCGCCCTCACGGTGAGCGGCGGCAGCAACGCCGGGGCGGAGGCGGCCCGGCTCGGCATCGGGGCCGGCATCGCGGGGGGTCTCTTGTCCGCGTTGAGCTACGCCGGCACCACCCTCATGGCCCGTTTCGCCGTGCCGCGCTACGGGGCCGTCCGCGTGCTGTTCCTCGAGGCGTTGGGCGGCATCGTGATCATGGGGATCGTGCTGACGCTCTCCGGGCACGCCCCGACGCCGCCGCCCTCGGCCGCCGCCTGGGGGGGAGTGGCCGGCCTGACCGCCGGGTCGGTGCTGGCGGCGAACTTGCTGTTCTTCGCCGCGGTCAAGCGGATCGAGGCCGCGCCCGCGGCTGTCGCCGCCACGATCGAGCCCGTCGTGGGGACGCTCCTGGCGCTCGCGATGTTCAATCAGCGACTCAGCGCGCTGGGCTCGCTCGGGTTGTGCATGGTGGTGGGCGGAGTCGCGGCCGGTTACCTGAATGAAGCGAAACAGGGAGGGCATTGATGCTGACCCTTGCGTTGGTCCTCGCAGCGCTGCAGCAGCCCGCGGCCCCCCCCCCTCCCCCGCCCGCCCCTGCTCTGCCGCCGCAAGTGGGCGACACGTCACCCTTTCGCCGGCTCGCGCTCCCCTCCCCGACCCTGCTGCGCGAGGGCTCCGGGCGCGCCGGGCCGCGCTACTGGCAACAACGCGCCGACTACACGATCCGCGCCAGCCTCGACACCGCCACACACGTGATCACCGGCCGCGAGACGATCCGGTACAGCAACAACTCCCCCGATACGCTGACCTACCTCTGGCTCCAGCTCGACCAGAACATCTACCGCGCGAACAGCCGGGGCGCGGCGCTCAATCCGACCGACGCCCGGTTCGCGGGCCAGGGCTTCGAAGGGGGCTACACGATCGAATACGTCCGGGCCCTCCAGCGCTTCGGACAGGCGATCGGCAGGGCGCCGCTCGCCACCACCGTGAACGGCACGGTGATGCGGGCCGAGCTCGATCGGCCGCTGCCGCCGGGACAGAACGTCACCCTGGAGCTCGCGTACCGCTTCGAGGTGCCGGAGCATGGGTCCGACCGCATGGGCCGCGAGCGGTTCCCCGGCGGATGGCTCTACGAGATCGCGCAGTGGTACCCCCGGCTCGCCGTGTACGACGACGTGCGCGGCTGGAACACCGAGCAGTACTTGGGCCAGGGCGAGTTCTACCTCGAGTACGGCGACTTCGACGTCACGATCACCGTGCCGCGCAGCTTCGTGGTGGCGGCGACCGGGACGCTCTTGAACCCGCTCGAGGTGCTGACCCCTACCGAGCGCGCCCGCCTGGCCCAAGCGCTCAAGTCGGACACAACGGTCGCGGTGATCGCGAAAACCGAGGTCGGGCAGGCGTTCACGCGGCCGGTCGGCGGGACCCCGACCCGGACGTGGCACTACAGCGCCAAGAGCGTGCGCGACGTCGCCTGGGCGGCGGCCCCGAACTTCATCTGGGACGCGAGCGGCTACAACGGGGTCCTGATCCAGTCGCTCTACCCCCCGGAGGCGAACGCCGGCTGGGCGCGCTCCACCGAATACGCCCGCCATTCCATCAAGCACTACTCGGAGAAGTGGTTCCGCTACCCCTACCCCACCGCGATCAACGTAGCGGGACCGGTCGGGGGAATGGAATACCCGATGATCGTGTTCTGCGGGCACCGCGCCGGCGACCGCGGCTTGTTCGGCGTGACCACCCACGAGCTCGGCCACCAGTGGTTCCCGATGGTCGTGGGGTCGAACGAGCGGCTGTATCCCTGGATGGACGAGGGGTTCAACAGTTTCATCAACATCTACTCAGGGCTGGCGTTCTACCACGACACCGTGGGGCCGGGTCGCAGCCCGGCGGCGCAGTGGGCACGTGCCGCCGCGGCGGGCCGGGACCAGCCGCCGATCCTCGCGGCCGACCGCGTGAACCCGGCGCTCTTGGGCAACGTGGAGTACTTCAAGCCCGCCGCCGGCCTGTACCTGCTGCGGCATCACATCATCGACGACACGACCCGGTTCGACCGGGCGTTCCGCGAGTACATCCGCCGCTGGGCCTACAAGCACCCCACTCCCGCGGACTTCTTCCGCTCGATGGAGGACGCGCTGGGTGAGGACCTGTCCTGGTTCTGGCGCGGCTGGTTCTACCGCACCGACGTCATCGATCTCGCCGTGGACTCGGTGCGGGTGCGTCAAGACTCGACCGGCACCACCACACGGATCTTCCTGGCGAGCCCGGGCGCGCTGCCGATGCCGGTGGACCTCCGGGTCACCCTCGCGAACGGCAGCACCGAGGACGTCCGGCTCCCGGTCGAGATCTGGTGGTTGGGGAATCACTACGTGTACGAGCGCAAGTTCGCCGCCGATGTCGTCAAGGTCGAGATCGACCCGGGGCAGAATTTCCCCGATGTGCGGAGGGAGAACAACGTGTGGACGAAGCCGTGAAGGCGTCACATGACGGCACGTTGCCCGATCAGGCGGCTCACTCGCGAAATGTGCCGTCGTGCCGCCGTGTGACGCTGTTCATGACCAGCTCTAGCACGATCAAGAATACCCCTCCCCACAACAGGCCCGGCAGGTCGCTCAAGTCCCGCCCCAATTTGATCCACAGCCAGCGCGCGACGACGTAGCACCACAGGCCCCCCGCGAACCAGCCGGCGAGCCGCACGAGTCGCCCCACCGCGGTCTCGATGCCTTGGAGCGCGAGCAGCAGGGCGTCGACGTAGTGGCCCAGCAAGGTGAAGCAGAAGCCGAGCGCGAAGACGTCCACCAAGTCCGCGGCCAAGGAGGCGTGCCGCGGCAGCGCCACGAGGAGCACCGGCGCGAGCAGCAGCGCCGCGATCGTATTGCGGGTGAGCGTCCGCATGAAGGGCTCGCGCACTAGCGCGCTCCCGTCGCCGGCGCAGCCGGCTTCAGGTAATGGTCGAGCCAGTCGAGCACCGTGCCCCACCAGAGGCGCCGGTTCCGGGGCTTCAGCACCCAGTGACCCTCGTCCGGGAAATACAGGAACTTCGCGGGCACGCCCATGCGACGGGCTGCGGTGAACGCCTGGTAGCCCTCCGACAGGTCCACCCGGTAATCGAGCTGCCCGTGGACGAACAGGATGGGCGTCTTCCAGTTTTTCACGAAGTTCAGCGGCGACCACTTCTCGTACAGCGCGCGGTTCGCGTAGGGGGTTCCGCCGAACTCCCAGTCCGTGAACCACAGCTCTTCCGTGCTCCCCGCCATGCTCACGGTGTTGAACACTCCATCGTGGTCGACGAGCACTTTGAAGCGGTCCGTGTGGCCCGCGATCCAGGTGATCATGTAGCCGCCGTAGGACGCACCCGCGGCGCCCATGCGGGTCGAATCGACGTATGGCAGCCGCGCCACCACGTCGAGGCCCTTCATGACGTCCTCGAACGGGTAGTCGCCCCAGTGCTGCGAGATCGCGTCGGTGAACTTCTGGCCGTAGCCGGTCGAGCCGTGGAAGTTGACCGCCGCCACGACGTAGCCGCGCGCGGCGAACATGGCGTAGTTCCAGCGTGCGCCCCAATAGTCGGTCCACGCCCCCTGCGGCCCACCGTGCACCAGGTAGACGAGCGGATACCTCCTCGCGGGGTCGAAGCCGGGCGGCTTCAAGATCCAGCCGAACACCGAGTCGCCGAGCGCGCCTACGAACCCGAATTCCTCCAGCGGCTTCGAGTCGAGGGCCGCCAGCGCCTGGTCGTTGTGGCGCGTGAGTTGCCGCCCGGACGCCCACACCTCGGGCGTCTGTGTGTTGCTCTGGTGCAGGTACACCACGGTCTTCCCGTCGGGCGTGAGACTAGGATTCGTGTTCAGCCCCGAGTTCCCAACTACGACGGAACGATGGAATGTGGGAACGTCAATGCGGTACAGATTGTCCCGCCCCCGCTCCTCGACGACGGCGAACACGCACCTCGAGTCGGGACACCACGTGTAGGAGCCCACGGAGAGGGCCCATCCCCGAGTCGCCTCGACGACGTTTCCACCTTCGGTCTTTCCATCCTTCCTCCCGACGAGCATCAGCCGCTGCCGATCGGCCTCAAACCCTGGTCGCTCCATCGAGAGATACGCCAGATAGCGCCCGTCCGGCGAGTAGCGCGGCGTGTTGTCGGCGCCGGCGCCCGTGGTGACGGCGTGCAGGCCGGAGCCGTCGGGGCGCACCGCATAGACGTCGACGTTGGTGTTGTCCGCCACGCTGGAGTCGGCGTGCATCGCGAACGCGATTTCCTTGCCGTCGGGGGACACCGCTACATCGCCGTCTCCGCCCGTCGCGATGGTGGGGGCGTCGTGGTCGAACGGGGTGATGTCCTTGGCGCCGTTGTCGGACAGGGTCACGAGGAACAGGTGCTGCCGCTTCCCGGCGCGCCAGTCGTCCCAGTGGCGCCAGAGGAGCCCGGTCCAGATGCGCGCCTCCGTCGGGTAGTCGCCGTTGCGGCGGTCGATCTCCTGGTCGGCGGGCCACTTCACGTCGCTCGTCACGATCAGCCCCTTGCCGTCGGGGAGCCAGGCTGGATCGGACACGCCGTCCGGGAGACTGGTCACCCGCCGGGCCTCGCCGCCCGCGATCGGTAGCACCCACAGCTGCGGGCCGGTCTGGCGCGTCGAGACGAACGCGAGCGTCGCGCCGTCGGGGGACCAGCGTGGCTGGCGGTCGGAGCCGGGCCCCTCGCTGAGCCGCCGGCTCTGCCCGGTCGCCACCTCGACGAGCCAGACCCGCGCCGTGCCGCGGTTTTCCTTGAGGGAGTAGTCGGTGACGGTGTAGGCGACCCACTTGCCGTCGGGGGACAGCTGCGGGTCGCTCACCGACTTGAGCGCGATGTAGTCGTCGAAGGTGATCGCGCGCTTTTGGGCGGAAAGCGCGGGAAAGGGGACAAGGGAAAGGGGAAACGCGATCACGGAGAGCGCCAGCAGCAGCTTCATGCGTCGTCCTTTCGAGAGCGACCGTCCGCCCGTGCGCCCGACCGCCACCTCAGTAGTCGGGATGTGTGAGGATCGCCTTGACGAGGTCGTCGAACACGCGCGACTCCGGGCTGACGAGGCCGCTCGCGTCGGTGTGGACGTTCCAGGCGCACAGCTCGTTCAGCGCCGTCGCTTCCTCGTAGGTGAGGTGCAGCACGTAGCCCCCGCCCTCGCCGTCGCCCGAGCGCTTGGCGTCCTGCAGCACCTGCTTCAGCACGTCGGGGAGGTGTCGGGCGCCCCGCACGGCGTCGAGCTGCTCGCGGGTGACGGCGAGATCCATGAACTCCCTTGCTTTGGCGGGTCGCGGGCGAAATCTTGTGTTTTCACCCTCGCCCCGCAAGGAAGCGCAATGCCGCGCACCGAGTTCATCGCCACGGCGTTCCACGTCCCCGAGCGGGTCGTCACCAACGACGACCTGGCGCAGATCATGGACACGTCCGACGAATGGATCACCCAGCGCAGCGGCATCAAGACCCGTCACTGGGTCTCCGACGGCGAGACCGGCGCGAGCCTCGCGACGGCAGCCGCGCGCAAGGCGCTCGCCAAGGCGGGCATGCGGCCCGCTGAGCTGGACTGCATCGTCTACTGCACCTGCACGCCCGATCACTTCGAACCCGGTAACGGCGTGTTCCTCGAGCGCGAGCTCGGCTTGAGCGACATCCCCGCCATCGACGTTCGTAACCAGTGCTCGGGGTTCATCTATGGCCTTTCGGTCGCGGACGCCTGGATCCGCACCGGGCAATACCGTCGCGTGCTGCTGGTCGGCGCCGAGGTGCATTCCCGGGGCCTCGACAGGACGACCCGCGGTCGGGACACGACGGTGTTGTTCGGCGACGGCGCGGGCGTCGCCATCCTCGGCCCCACCGACGATCCCGAGCGGGGCGTGCTGTCCACCCACCTGTTCGCCGACGGTCGCCACGCCGAGAAGCTGTGGGTCGACGCGCCCGGACTCGCGCACGATCCCTTCATCAGCGAGCAGCTGATACGTGAGGGAAAGCACCACGCGGTGATGGAAGGCCGCGAGGTGTTCAAGTACGCCTCGATACTGATGCCGCAATCGGTCGCCGCGGCGCTTGAGGCGAACCACGTGACCCCGGGCGACGTGAAGCTGCTCGTCCCCCACCAGGCGAACCTGCGGATCATCGAGATGGTGCAGAAGGCGGTCGGCCTGCGGGACGATCAGGTGTACACCAATATCGACCGGTACGGCAACACCACCGCGGCCTCGATCCCGATCGCGCTCGACGAGGCGCTGTGCGAGGGCCGGCTGGCGCGCGGCGACCTCTTGCTCCTCACCGCGTTCGGGTCGGGGTTTACCTGGGCGAGCGCGGCGGTGCGGTGGTAGGCTTCACCCGCCCGCTTCCGCCTTCAGCTCCTTGAGCTCCTGCGCCGCCGCGTCTCCGTGCGCGGTCCCGCGATACCGGTCCGCGAGTCGGGCCAGCTCCACCTTGAGCCGATCGCGCCGGCCGCTCTTGCGGTAGAGATCGATCAGCGCGTTGCTCGCGGCATACTGCCGCCGCGGGTCGGCGCTGCGCCGGCGCGCCTCGAGATACTGCTGTTCCGCCCCCGCGGGGTCGGCGAGGTGGCGCTCCAGCAGCTCCGCCAGCCTGATCCGCGGGTCGCAGTCGTCGGGATCGACCCGGACGAGATCCCGGAAGTACTCCGCCGCTTCGGCATACTGGCCGCGAGCGATGAGCAGGTCCTGCTCCGGGTAGCTGCGCGGCGGCGGGATATCGCCCGCCGCGAGCAGCGTCTTCGCCAGGAGCACGGACGTCCTGCTCACGCTGTGCGCGATCAGTCGCACACCGGCCACCGTGATGGGGACGTTCGCGACCAGCAACGCCACGAACACGCCGGCGGAGATCACACCATCGCGGAGCAGCTTGAACCACAGGGCGGAAAGGATGATGAAACACGCCGGCCCGAAATAGAGGGCGATGCGCAGGACGATCAGGCCGTCGTCTTCGTCCGTCACTTCACGTCTTGCCCCCACAGGTCGCGGTACACGATGGGGCCTTCGTTCAACGCCTTGATCCCCGCCTCGATCTGGCTCTTGTCCCCCACGATCACGATGTCGAAGTGATCGGGGTCGATGTACTGCCGCGCCACCCGCTGCACGTCGGCCGCGGTGACCGTGTTGATCCGCTCGGCGTAGTGGGCGAAGTAGTCGAGCGGCAGCCCGTACACCAGCAGCTCGCGGAACCTGGCTGCCGCGGCCGCCGTCGTCTCGAAGTCCGCCGGCAGGCCGAGCGTGATGTACGCCTTCGCCTTGGCGAGCTCGGCGTCGGGCACGGCCTCGTCGCGGATGCGCCGCAACTCCTTCAAGAACTCGATCAGCGAGCTGTCGGTCTTGGCAGTCACGACCGAGGCGCTGGCGACGAACGGGCCGGCCAGCCGGCCCGCCGTGAACTGAGAAAACGCCCCGTAGGTGTAGCCGTGCGTCTCGCGCAGGTTCTGGTTAAGCCGCGACGTAAACGACCCGCCGAGGATGGTGTTCAGGACCTGGAGCGCGAAGTAGTCCGGCGTCGTGCGCGCCACCCCGACGTGCCCGATGCGGATCACCGACTGTGCGGCACCCGGTTTGTCGACGAGGTATACCGCGCGGGACGCCGGCGCCGGCGCCGCCGCCCCAGGCAGGGCGGGCACCGACCCTCGCTCCCACGCGCCCAACCGCGCGGTGAGGAGCCGCCGCGCCGCGGCGAGCGTCACGTCGCCCACGATCAGGATGCGAGCCGCGTTGGGGCGGTAGGAGGCCCGATAGAACTCCGTCACGCGGTCGCGCGACAGCACGGTCGTGGAGGCCTCCGTGCCGTTGAGCGGGCGCCCGTAGGGGTGGGCCCGCCCGAACACGATCGCCGGGAACGCGATGCCGGCCATCGCCACCGGGTTGTCTCCCAGCTGGACGATCTGGGCGCGCCGCAGCTCCCGTTGCCGGACGACTTCGGAGTCGGCAAAGGTGGGCCGCAGCACGAGGTCCGCCAGCAGATCGAGCGCCGGCTCGAGGCGCCGCTTCGGAACGTGCAGCGACACCGTCGCCGCATCGTAGCTCGCCGCCGTGTTGAGCTGCGCCCCGAGGAACGCCGCCTCGTCCGCGATCTCGAGCGCCCCGCGCCGACCCGCCCCCTGCTGCAACATCGTAGCGGTGAAGGTGGCGAGGCCGGGCAGGTCCACGGGATCGCGCGCCGCGCCGGCGTCGAGCACTAGCTGCACGTCCACCACGGGCACCTTGTGCATCTCGACGACGGCGAGCTCGAGCCCGTTCGCGAGTGCCGCGGTCTGCACCGCGGGCAGCTTCAGCGCCGGTGGAGGAGGCAGCGCCGGCGGCTTGGCGCGATCGACCGCCTGCGCCGCCAGACTCGTCGCGCCGAGCAGCACCGCCACCACGCCACCCCCCAGCCCGGCCGTCTTCATGGGGTCACCCCCTGCTTCACCGCCAGCTCCGGCTTACCCTGTGGCACGACGCTCAAGACGACCCGATGCGCGTCGACCAGGTAACGCCGCACTGCTCCTTGCACGTCGACCGCGGTCACCTTGCGATAGCGATCCAAGTCTTTTTGGAAGTAATCCGGCGTCCCGACGAAATAGTTGTAGAAGTTGAGCTGGTCCGCCTTGCCGCCGAAGCCGCCCACGCGCTCCATGCGCGAGAGGAACTGCGCTTCGAACGTGTTTTGCGCCCGCTCCACCTCCCGCGGCGTCGGCCCCGCCAGGGCGAGCTTCCGCACTTCCTCGTCGATCACTCGCTCCAGCTCGCTCAAGTCGTGCCCCGGGCGCGCCGTGGCCCAGAGCTCGAACTTCCCGTCGATCCGCCCGCCGTCCTGGAACGCGACCACGTCCGTCGCGATCTGCAGCTCGTATACGAGGCGCTTGTACAGCCGCGACGACCGGCCCCCCGCCAACACATTGGCCAGCACGTCGAGCGTCGCGTCCCCGTCGGCGAACGCCTTCATGCTGTGCCACGCATCGTAGACGCGCGGCACCTGCACCCGGTCTTCCAGCGTGGCGTAGATGTCCGTCCCGAGAGTGACGGCCGGCGGCGGGGTGCGCGTCACCGCGGGGCCGCGTGGGATCTCCCCGAAGTAGCGCTCCACGAGCTGCCGGGCGTCACGCGGCGTGATGTCCCCGGCGATCGCGAGCGTGGCGTTGTTGGGGGTGTAGTAACTGCGGAAAAACCCGCGCACATCATCCAGCGTCGCCGCCTGCAGGTCGGCCATGGAGCCGATCACGGGCCAGTGGTATGGATGCTCGGGCGGGTAGAGCCGCTGCAGGATGTTCTCTTCCGCCAGCCCGTACGGCCGGTTCTCGTAGCTCTGGCGTCGCTCGTTCTGCACTACCCCGCGCTGTACGTCTACCTTCTCCGCGGTGATCTCAGGGAGCAGGAACCCCATGCGGTCCGAGTCGAGCCACAGCATCAGCGCCAGCACATTGCTCGGCGCATCCTCGTAATAGTTGGTCCGGTCCTCGGCGGTGGATGCGTTGTTGTCTCCCCCCGTCGCCTCGAGCAGCTTGTCGAACTCACCAGTCGGCACGTGCTGCGAGCCCATGAACATGATGTGCTCGAACAGATGCGCGAACCCGGTGCGCCCGGGCTTCTCGTCCGCCGAGCCGACGTGATACCACATGTTCACCGCCACGAGCGGCACCGAGTGATCCTCGTGCAGCAGCACCTGCAGCCCGTTGGGCAGCGTGAACGTCTGGTAGGGGACCCGCAGCGACTGGGCGGAGAGGCGGTCGGACGGTCGGGCGGTCAGGAGCCCCAGCAACGCCGCCGTCGCGGTGGCGATGTTTCGCATCATTACTCCTCTGATTCCGAAGTGTACGAAACAGTTGCAAGCTGCGCCGTCGTCCTTCCCCTTCCCTTCCCCTTCCCATTCCCCACCCTGCGACCGCGCTGTGTCGAGCTGCGGAGATTTGCACCCGAAACAGTGCCCCTGCAACTTGCGTACGGGACCCGACAAGGAGAAACGATGATCATCGGGCTGGGATTGTTGGTTGGTGGCGCGGCGTTGGGCGGCGGCTTCGTGGCGGCGCGGAATTTCGTGCGACGCCGCTTGCGCTACGTCGATGCGGTGCAGCGGCCGGCGGCGCCCGTCGTGGCGGGGCTCGCGGCTACGGCGATCGCGCTCCCCGTGGCGCTCCTGCCGGTCGTCACGGTGGCGACCGCGGTGGCGTTCGGGGTGGGCGTGGCAAGCGGGGTGGCGAGCGGACGGAGGCAGCCGCAACCCTAAACGACTCGCAACTCCTGCATCACGCCGCCGGACACCTCGGGCCGGCCCGCCACGCTGCGCAACGCCCGCACCGCGTCGTTGGCGAACGTCTTCCCGGCCCCCTTCTCCACTTCTTCGAGCGCGCTCCACTTGGGGAACGCAGCGCGCACCGGCGTCGCCATCTGCAACGTCTCGAACGCGTCCGCCACGGCCAGGATCTTCACCGTAACCGGGAGCGGCAACGCCTCGATGTCCCAGTCCTCTCCCACGATCTCGTAGTAGTGCCCGTACTCACTGATGATCTGGGCCGCGCCGCGCATCACGCGCGCCACGGCGACCGCCGGGTCGGTGACCGAGCCTGACAGCAGCCGGAGCAGCCGCTGATCGCGCGTGCCCACTTCGTGCAGCAGCGCCGCCACCCGCAGGTTCTCGAGGTCCTCTTCGGGGAGCCTGAGCTCCCGCGCCATCGCCACCGCCACCTCCGCCACGCGGTTCGAGTGGCCTTGCTGGGTTCGCTCGGTGGATTCGATGTGATAGGTGAGCAGCTCGAGGATCGCGAGGTAGGCATTCTTCACGTCGCCCAGGCGCGTCTGCCGCTGCTCGGCGAGCGTGCCTACCACGTAGCCCGTGAGGATCAGAAACCCGGCCCACGGCGTGAGCGCGAGCAGGGCGTCGCCGTAGAACCCCGGCAGCATGTCCAGGCCCTGCACGCTCTGATAGAACGCTACCAGGGCCACGACGAACAGCCCAGCCAGCACCGCGAACCGCCGGCCGCCGTAAAAGCCGGCGAGGATCATCGGCAGATAGTAGAAGCTCAGGAACGCGAACTTCTGCTCTACGAAGGCGTGGATCGCCACCATGGCGAACACGAGGAGCAGTACGAAAATCCGCTCGAAATGGCGGAAGAAGAAGAACTTGGCGCGCTCCAGTAAGCGTGGCTGGACCACGGAGACTCCTCGCGTCGAATTGTCGTTGGGCGCGCTCCCAAGGTAGAAGAGCGGCGGGCCGGCGCAATACCCAGTCAGGTCGTCCTGAGGGCGCCCCGCACATTGTGCGGCGGGAACTCGACGATCTCGGCGCGCGCGACCCCCGCCGTCACGTAGGGGTCCTCCGCCACCACCGCTTCCAGGGTCGCCCGGTCGGGGGCGACCGCGATGAGGACGCCACCGTCCGGCGGGTCGCGCCGCGCCCAGGCGTGAAACACGCCGCGCGCCGCGTGCGCCTCGAGGTGGCGAACATGTGCGGGACGCACCGCCTCCACTTCCGGCAACGGCCGCGTGTACTCGAGCAGGACGACAAAGAGCATCGCTTCCTCGTAACCAGAACAGGTGAGCAAGGGGAGCTGCGGGTAGCGCACGAACTGCACATCAGTGTCGGCGCGGCGACAGCGGAAGAACGCCGACCCACGCCGGTTGGCGACCGACCGCATCCAACGGCACGTGAAGCACAGACCCACTGAGCCGGCATCGCTCATGCGCCGGAAGCTACTCTGGCGTTTTCGTCGCACCATTCCCCATTTTGCGCCATGAGCAGCGACGCCACGACGCCCGAGCTGCCGCCGGGCCTGCTGGAGGAGTACCTCACCGGCATGCGCCGCCAGCTCGGCGAGCTCGCCGGGATCGCCGACGACCTCGACGTTGACGGCGGCGACACACGCGCGCTCGAGCAGCTGCGTCGCGAAACCCACAAGATCCACGGCTCCGCCGGGTCGTTCGGGTTCTGGAGCGCGTCACGCCTCGCCGCGGGCATGGAGGAGACCGCGAAGGACTGGCTCTCCCGCCCGACCGACACCGACGTGGACCGCGGCTCGCTCACCCGGTGGTTCGTCGTGCGGCTCGCCGAAATCCTCCGGCTCGACGTGCCGACGACCCAGCGGGCCGACCGCCCGAGCGGTCCGATCCTCCAGGCGGACCTGCTCAACGTGCCCGAGGTGATCGTGGTGGAGGACGATCCCGCACTCGCCGAGCTGCTCGAGTACGGGCTGCGCTCGCGGGCGTACCGGTTCGCGTGCTACCGCGACGGCGGCGAGGCGCTCGGCGACCTACTGGCGCTCGAGACCGGAGAGTCGCACCCGCTGCTGCTGCTCGACGTGGACCTGCCCGTGGTGGACGGCTATGCCATCTTCGAGGCGTTGGAGCGGGAGCGGCCGGGCGCCTACCGTGTGGTCTTCACCACGGCGCGCGGGGACGAATCCGAGCAGCGGCGAGGCCTCGAGGCGGGCGCGCTCGAGTATCTCGTGAAACCGATCAGCCTGCGAGTCGCACTCGAGAAGATCCACCGCTGGGTGGGGAGGTGACGCGGCCGCCGCCGGACGGCAGGCTCTCCGGTTGGTGTCGCAGCGGCGCTCTGGCTTTTTCGCCCACGGTTTCCCCATCTTGATGGCCATGACTGACCGGGGGACGTCTCCCGAGCTGCCGCCGGGGCTGCTCGAGGAGTACCTCGCGGGGATGCGCGCCGAGCTGGCGACGCTCGCGGCGATCGCGGAGCGTCTCGCCGCGGCATCGGACGATAGCGAGGCGCTCGAGGCGCTGCGCCGGGCGACGCACAAAATCCACGGCTCCGCCGGCTCCTACGGGTTCATGGAGGCGTCGCGGCTCGCTGCCGGTATGGAGGCCACTGCCAAGGACTGGGTGGCGTGGCCGGGCGACCCGGAGGTGGAGCGTGGCCCCATCACCCGGTGGTTCGTGGCGCGCCTCGCCGAGATGCTCGGCCTGCCGGCGCCCCGCGCTCCGGCGGCGCCTGTGGCGACAACGCCACCGCTCCCGCCGGTCGGCTCCCCGCCACGTCCCCGCGCGACCCCGCCGCCGCAAACCCCCCCCCCCCCCCCCCAGCGCGAGTCCAACTCGGGTGCCGCGGCCACGGACTCCCAGTCCCCCGACCCCCCCGACCGCCCCCGCTCGGCCCGCACCAGCGCAGCCTGGGTCAACCGACCTGCCGTGGGTAACTCCGCCCTCGCCCGCGCCGACGGCGCGGCCCCCGGCACGCGCGCCCGCGCCGCCAGTCAAGCCCACGACGCCTCAGCCGACGGCCGAAGCGCTCAGGGTGCCGGAGGTGATCTACGTGGAGGATGACGCGGCGCTCGCCGAGCTGCTCGAGTATGGGCTGCGGGCGCATGGGTACCGCTTCGCGGCGTACCGGAACGGGCGCGAAGCGCTGCGCGAGCTGCTGGCGCTCGACGTGCAGGGCACTCATCCCCTGCTGCTGCTGGACGTGGACCTCCCGGCACTCGACGGCTACTCGATCCTCGGCGCCTTGCAGCGGGAGCGTCCCGGCGTCTACCGCGTCGTCTTCACCACGGTGCACGGCACGGAGGAGGAGCAACTGCGCGGCCTCGAAGCCGGCGCGCTCGATTATCTCGTGAAGCCGATGAGCTTGCGCGTGGCGCTCGAGAAGATCAAGCGCTGGGTGGGGAGGTGACGAACCGCCAGTTCCTCCTCATCGTCGCCGCCGCCCAAGGCGTGCTGCTCGTGGCCTTGATCGTCCTCATCATCCTGAATCGCTGGATCCGGCTGCGCCGGAGCGCCAAGCTGCATCCGCGCCGCTTGGAGCTCGACGCGGTGATGCGGCGCTGGACGCTGAGCCAGGCCGGCGCGGACGACGTCCTCCGGGGGCTGTCGCGCCTGCCCGTGTCGCTCGCGATCGACGCGCTCGTCAACTGGTCGGCGCGCGTGGCAGGCGAGCGGTGGCAAGAGCTGTCCCACGCCCTCGAGCACCAGTGGTGGGCCCGGGTGGTACGCGCCAACTGTCGATCGGCGCGCTGGTGGCAGCGGCTCGAGTGCGCGCGCTTCCTCTCGGTGGCGGCGACGCAGCGCGACATCGGCCGCGTGCTGCGGCTGTTGCGTGATCACCATCCAGCGGTGCAGATCGCCGCCGCGACAACGCTCGAGCGCCTGACCAGTCCGGTGCTCGTAACCGCCGCTTTGGAGCAACTGCCCTTCCTCGGCCCCACGGTGCAGGCATACTACGCGAGCGTGCTCAAACGCGCGCGCCCGGCGGTGCTGCGACACTTGCAGCAGCTGTTCCGGCGACTGGACGATCCCAGGCTGCCCCGCATCATTGAATTCGCGGGGCGACTGCAGGAGCCGGTGCTGCGCGAGCCGTTCACGACGCTCGCCACGCATCCCGATGCCGAAGTCCGGACCCAAGTCGCCCGCGCCCTGGGCAGGTTTCCGCACAAGGAGTCGGTCGCCGCGCTCGGGTACCTCGTGCAGGACGAGGCCTGGCAGATCCGCGCGCAGGCGGTGCGCTCGCTGGGCATGATCGCCGACCCGGCGACGCTCCCGCTCGTGCGCGAGGCGCTGCGGGATCGCGAGTGGTGGGTGCGGTTGCGCGCGGGCCTCGCCCTCACCCGCTTCGGCGCCTTCGGCCGGAACGTGCTGCTGGAAACAGAAGTGGGCGTGCACACCGAGGCCCGAGACATGGCGCGGCTCATCCTCGGCCTCTCGCCCCAGGCCCTGGCGGAATACGCCGCGTGACGCACGTCATCCAGGCGACCGATCTCCTCATCCTCGCCTACTTCCTCGGGCTCAACTCGTTCTACGCGCTGCTGCTCGTGCTCTCGATCCCGGAGATCTGGGAGCAGACTCGGCTGGCCGAGGACGAGGACTTCCAGCGGCTGATGCAGAGTGACGCGCTGCCGCCGATCACGATCCTGGTCCCCGCCCATAACGAAAGCGCCACTATAGAGACGAGCGTCACCGCGATCCTCACGCTCGAGTACCGGAGCTTCGAGATCATCGTGGTGAACGACGGCTCCAAGGACGATACGCTCGAGCAGCTACGGCACGCGTTCCAGCTGTACGAGGTTCCGCGCACCTATCCGGAGGGGATCGCGACCAAGCCGATACGCGCCGTGTACCGCTCGCGCACTCGGACCCGGCTGCTCGTCATCGATAAGGAGAACGGAGGCAAGGCGGACTCGCTCAACGCCGCCATCAACGCGAGCCGCTTCCCGCTCGTGATCGCGGTGGACGCCGACACCCTGATCGAGCCGGACGCGCTGCTGCGGCTCACGCGGCCGTTCCTCCTCAGCAGCAAGATCGCCGCCGTCGGCGGCACGGTCCGGGTGGCGAACGGCTGCACCGTCGCCGATGGCCGCGTCACCGACGCCAGAGTGCCGCGCCGCTTCCTCCCGGGCATCCAAGTGGTGGAGTATCTCCGGGCGTTTCTGTTCGGCCGGCTCGGCTGGAACCGCTTGGGTGGCAGCCTCGTCATCTCCGGCGCGTTCGGGCTGTTCCGCAAGGAGTACCTCCACGCCATCGGCGGGTACCACGTAGACAGCGTCGTGGAAGACTTGGACCTAGTCGTGCGGCTGCACCGCCACCTGCGGCGGCAACGCATTCCCTACCTCATCCCCTTCATTCCCGATCCTGTGGCGTGGACGGAAGTGCCGGAGTCGGGCCGGATCCTGGCCCGCCAGCGGGAGCGCTGGCATCGCGGCCTCCTCGCCGCGATGTGGCAATACAAAGGCACGCTCTGCAATCCCCGCTACGGTCCCGTCGGGCTGATCGCGATGCCGTTTTTCACGTTCGGCGAGGCGCTCGCGCCGCTGATCGAGGTGATGGGTTACGTGGTGACGATCGCCGGCCTCGCGCTGGGCGTGGTCGATCTGCCGTTCGCGCTGCTCTTCGTGCTCGTCGCGTGGGGCTACGGCATGCTGCTCTCGCTGTGGGCGGTCGTGCTCGAGGAAGTGAGCTTCCGACGCTATCGGCGGATCGGCGACCTGGCGCGACTGCTCGCGTACGCCATGCTCGAGAACTTCGGGTATCGGCAGCGAACCGTGTGGTGGCGGCTCAAGGCGTTCTTCACGGTGTGGAAACACCGCCAGGTGTGGGGGGAGATGACCAGAAAGGGATTCGAGTCGGCAGGAAAACAGGTTGCGGGACAGGCGAGAGACTAGGCGCACAGACGCGCAGCGGCGAACTGATGCAAGCGAACAGGCATTACCTGCTTACTCTCGACTGTTTACCGCTGTGCGTCTGTGCGTCTAGCTTTTGCATTTCCCTCTGTTGCAACCCGTTCGGCATCCCGTAACACCCGCAGCACATTCATCCCCGCGACCTTGCGTAGATCCTGTTCGCTCCAGCCTCTCCTCAGCAGCTCCGCAATGAGATCCGGGAACTTCGACACATCCTCGAGCCCCACGGGCACCTCGGTGATGCCGTCGAAGTCGGAGCCCAGGCCCACGTGGTCCGCGCCGACCACCCGCCGCAGGTAGTCGATGTGGTCCGCCACCTGCTGCAACGTGGCCTTCGGAGCGCGCGCCCGCCACGTCCTCAATGAGTCGCGGATCGCCGCCGTATCGGTCCCCGCCGCCTTGAGCGCACGCACCCGGGGCTCGAGGCTGTCCTCGTATACCCGCACCGCTTCGGAAACGAAGCCGGGGTTGAAATTCACCATGACGATGCCGCCATTCGGGGCCACCAGCCGCAGAATCGAGTCAGGCACATTGCGCGAATGGTGTGACAGGGCGCGCGCCGACGAGTGAGAAAACATGACGGGGGCGCGAGCGGCGTGCAGCGCATCGGACATCGTGCCGTCGTTCACGTGCGAGAGGTCCACCAGGATCCCGAGTCGATTCATCTCGTGCACGACTTCCCGGCCGAACGCCGAGAGCCCGCGCCGCGCGGTATCAGTCGAGGCGGTCGCCCAGGAGAGACTGCGCCAGTGCGTGAGGGTGATATAACGGACGCCGAGCGCTGCGAACATCCGGAGCGCGCCGAGCGAGTTCTCGATGGCGTGCCCACCCTCGATGCCGATGAGGCACGAGATCTTCCCGGCGGCGAAGTTGCGCTCCACGTCCGCCGCGCTGTAGGCCATCGCGAGGTCGCGAGGATACTTCGCGCACAGCCGTTTGATCAAATCGATCTGCTCGAGCGCGTACACCGCCGGGTGCGGCCCCGAGTCCATGGTGGTGACGGGCACGTAGGCAGCCCAGAACTGTCCTCCCACCGCGCCGGCGCGGAGCTTGGGGATGTCGGTCATCAGTTTCGGCTGCGGGACTGCGAAGTCCACCGAGTCGAGCCCACCCCGTTCCCGGATCGCGTCGGGGATGTCGTTGTGGCCGTCGATCAGCGGGACGGCCTTCAGGATGCGCAACGCTTGTGCGCGGTAGTCCTGGGCCGACAGACGGAACGATGGAGCGGTGGAGAGGAAGACCGCCAGCACCCACAGCTTCAGCCGTCGCAACGTTGCGGCGTTCCATTCTTCCATCTTTCCCTCGCTTTCCGGCCCGAAAGCTGGCGTCGCTCCTGTCGGTTATCAAGATTAGGTTTCCACAAATGCCCGACGCCAAAGTAAAGATCGGCTTCGATCTGAACGGCGAGTCGGTCGAGGTCGCCTTCGCGCCGCACAAGACGCTGCTTGAAGTGCTGCGCGAGGACCTCGGGCTCACCGGCACGAAGCACGGCTGTGAGCTGGGCGAGTGCGGTACCTGCGCCGTGCTGGTGGACGGCAAGCCGGTCCTCTCCTGCCTCGTGCTCGGCCTCGCGTGCGCCGGGCGGCGCGTGAAGACCGTCGAGGGGATGGCGGTGAGCGGGAAGCTCCACCCGCTCCAGGACACGTTCGCCGAGCTGGGCGCGGCGCAGTGCGGCTACTGCACCCCCGCGTTCCTGCTCGCCGCCGAAGCGCTGCTCGCCGAGCACCCCAAGCCGTCGCGCGACGAGATCAAGCAGGCGCTGTCGGGCAACCTATGCCGCTGCACGGGATACGTGAAGATCTACGAGGCCGTGGAATTGGCCGCGGCGCGCATGCGGGGGGAGCGGGCCGAGCCGGCGCGGGAGACCCTGTATGGGCACCCGTAAAAAGGCGGCGGTCAAAGAAACGGCGGCGGTCGGGCGGCCCGGTACGCCGTTTCGAGTCGTCGGCAACGCGCTCCGCAAGGTCGACGCGACGGCCAAGGTCACCGGCGTGACCAAGTTCGCCGACGACCTGTTCCTGCCCCGCATGCTGTACGCCAAGCTGCTCCGGAGCCCCCACCCCCACGCGCGCATCACCGCCATCGATACGTCGCGTGCCCTGACGTTGCCGGGGGTGAAGGCCGTGCTCACCGGCCACGACCTGCCGATCCCGTTCGGCATCCTGCCCGTCAGCCAGGACGAGCACGCGCTGGCGCTCGACAAGGTGCGCTTCGTGGGCGATCCCGTCGCCGCCGTCGCCGCCGCGAGCGAGGAGGTCGCGACGGCGGCGCTCGATCTGATCGCGGTCACGTACGAGCTCGAGCGGCCGATCACCGACGCGGAGGACGCGGTGGCACACCCCGAGCCGCGCATCCACGACTACGGCGACCTCGGGAACCTCCACAAGCTCGTCAACTTGGAGTTCGGCGACGTCGAGCAGGGCTTCGCCGAGGCGGACCTGGTGCGCGACGACCTGCTGTTCTTCGAGGGCAGCACCCACCTGCCGATGGAGCAGCACGCCGCGGTCGGCGACTGGTCCCCCCCGCCCGACGGGAAGCTCACCCTGTGGAGCTCGACCCAGACGCCTCATTACGTGCACCGCGCCCTCGCCAAGGTGCTCGAGCTGCCGCCTGCGAAGGTCCGCGTGATCGCCACGCCGAACGGTGGCGGCTTCGGTGGCAAGAGCGACCCCTTCAGCCACGAGCTCGTGGTGGCGAAACTCGCGATGCTCACCGGCCGGCCGGTGAAGATCACCCTCACCCGCGAGGAAGTGTTTTACTGCCACCGCGGCCGCCACCCAACGCTGATGTGGGTGAAAACCGGCGTGAAAAAAGACGGGGCGATCACCGCCATGCACTTCAAGTCGCTGTTGGACGGTGGCGGCTACGGCTCTTACGGTGTCGCGAGCACGTATTACACGGGGGCGCTACAGACCGTCACGTATCACGTCCCACGGTACAAGTTTCAAGGCGCAAGAGCGTTCACCAACAAGCCGCCCTGCGGCCCCAAGCGCGGACACGGCACGCCCCAGCCGCGCTTCGCCCTCGAAGTCCATCTCGACAAGATCGCCGAGCAGCTCGGCATGGACCCGGCCGAGCTGCGGCTCAAGCAGCTCGTCCCGCCCAACTCTCTGACGGCGAACTGGCTGCGCATCGGCTCGATGGGACTCGGTGCCTGTATCCGCAAGGTGGTCCAAGGCTCCGGGTGGAAGGAACAGTTCCGCAACCTTCCCCACGGCAAGGGCATCGGGCTGGCGTGCTCGTCTTACATCACCGGCGCCGGCCTCCCGGTCTACTGGAACGCGATGCCGCATTCCGGCGTGCAGCTCAAGTGCGACCGCGGCGGCGGCGTCACCGTGTTCTGTGGGTCGACGGAGATCGGCCAGGGCTCGGACTCGATCCTCGCCGTCCTCGTGGCGGAAGTGCTGGGGCTCGATCCGTTCGACATCGCCGTCGTCACCGGCGACACCGACCTCACCCCCGTGGACCTGGGCTCCTACTCGAGTCGCGTCACCCTCATGACCGGGAACGCCTGCATTCAGGCTGCGGAGCGGGCGCGTGAGATGATCCGCCGTCACGCGGCGACCCAGCTCGCCGTCCCGGCGGAGCGCCTGGCGTTCGCCGAGCGGCGCATATTCGACGTGGCGGATCCGGCGTGTGGGCTCAGCTTCGCCGAGGCGGTGCAGCTCGCCGAGGCGGCGGAAGGCACCATCGGCACCGTCGGCTCTTATACGCCGCAGCCCTCGGCCGGCAAGTATCGCGGCGCGGGCGTCGGACCGTCACCCGCCTACTCCTACAGCGCCTGCGTCGCGCTGGTCGACGTGGACCCCGCGACCGGCATCGTGCGCGTGCCGCGCGTCTGGATCGCCCACGACGTGGGTCGCTCGATCAATGCGGCAAGCGTCATGGGGCAGATCGAAGGCTCGGTGTACATGGGCTTGGGTGAAGCCCTGATGGAAGAGATGGCCTACCGCGGCAACCGCAACGTGGTCCACAAGATCCCCAGCCTGCTCGAGTATAAGAGCCCCACGACGCTCGAGATGTGCGACGTCGTCACCTATGTCGTCGAGGATCCCGATCCCAACGGTCCCTTCGGCGCCAAAGAGTGCGGCCAGGGACCGCTCCTCCCGGTGCCGCCGGCGGTCGCGAACGCGGTGTACGACGCGGTGGGCGTGCGCATCGACGAGGTGCCGATCACCCCCGAAAAGGTCTTCAAGGCGCTGCGTCGCAAGGAGAAGGGCGAAGCGGCTCGCTACGGGCCGGACCAGTTCCCAGACATACCCTGGCCCGAGCCCACGCGTGTGGCTCCCCCCTGGGAAGGCGGTGACGGAACCGCGGCAGAAGGGGGTAAAGGCCGGCAGAAGGCGGCAGCGCTGGCCGCGCGGAAGCGCTGATGCTGCGCCTTCCCTCGTTCACCTATCTGCAGCCCAAGACGCTGCACGAGGCGCTCGCGATGAAGGTCGACGCCGGGCCGGACGGGGTGTTCGTCTCCGGCGGGACCGACCTCTACCCCAACATGAAGCGGCGGCAACAGGAGCCGAAGATCGTGATCTCGCTGATGGGGATCCCGGAGCTGCAAAAGACGGAAGGAGGGAACGACGGAAGGACGGAAGGTCGGACAGTGGTCGGGTCATGCATCACTCTTTCCGAGCTTGCCATCGTTCCTTCATTCCGCCGCGGCTATCCAGTCGTCGTCCACGCCGCCGAGCTCGTCTCCACGCCGCTGCTCCGCAACATGGGCACGCTAGGGGGCAATCTTTGCCTCGACACCCGTTGCAACTACTACGACCAGACGTACGAGTGGCGCAAGGCAATCGACTTCTGCATGAAGAAGGACGGCCACATCTGCTGGGTAGCCCCGTCCAGCCCGCGCTGCTGGGCAGTCAGCTCATCCGACGTGGCCCCGGTCATGGTCGTGCTGGGCGCCGAGTTCCGGCTGGTGGGCCCGAAAGGTGAGCGCGTCGTGCCCGCGGGGCGGCTGTACGCCAACGACGGCATCAACTACTTGACCAAGCACGCCGATGAGATCCTGGCCGACATCCGGCTGCCCGCGCCGGACGACTGGGACGCGACCTATCACAAGTTGCGACGTCGCGGCTCGTTCGATTTCCCCGTGCTCGGCGTCGCGGCGTGGATCAGGTGGGATGACCGCACGGTGGCGGACGCGCGCATCGTGCTCGGGGGTGTGGCGAGCCGGCCGCAGGAGATCGTCGAAGCTGGGAGGGTGCTCACCGGGACCGACCTCTCGGAGGAGGCGATCGCCGCGGCCGCGGACGCCGCGTATCGCCCCGCCAAGCCGCTGGACAACACCGACTTCGATCTGTCGTGGCGGAAACAAATGACGCGGGTGTACGTGAAAGCCGCGCTGCAAGAGCTGCGGCAACGCCGCACGGCTCCTGCGTGAGGGCGCGTCACGTCACCAGCGTTTCGATCTCCTCCCGCGCCTTCTCCAGCCGGTCGGCGATCTGCTTGCGCGTGGCCTCGTCGCGCGACCGCCAGCTCGCCCGGTACACCGCCTTCACCAACCGACCCACGGCGCGGTTCATGTCCGCCATCGCGCCGCCGAGCGCGCGCTCCACGGTGTCGTGCACGCGCTCGAAGATGTCGTCCACGACGTCCTTGTGCTCTTCCAAGAAGGTGCGGCCCGCGTCGGTGATCTCGTACACCTTCTTGCCCTGCACCTCGCGGGAGGTCACGAGCCCCTCGTCTTCGAGCCACTGCAGGGTCGGGTAGACGGTGCCGGGCGACGGCGAGTAGCAGCCGCGCAGCTGGTCCTCGAGCTCCTTCATGACCTCGTAGCCGTGGCGCGGCTTGTCTTTGAGGAGCTTCAGGATCACGTACTTCATGTCGCCCGATTCGAACCACTGGCGGCGCCGACGGCGCGGTCCGGCCCAGAAGAAGCCGCGGGGCCCGAACCCGAAGCCGAACGATTCCCATCCGAAGTGCCGAGGCATTGGATTTCCTCTAGTTGCGATGTAACGGCAAGATATACTTCCACGATATATCGTGTCAACACGTCGTAACCGGCCTCACATCCCCCCACCGCGCCCTCCGGCAACTTCCAAGGTCGCATAAACTTGTCGCGCCGGGTCGCGGCCGTAAATTGTAGCGCTCCCTGCCGATGCATGTCACGAGCGCCCTGGAAGGAGACCCGATGTCCGTGCAGGTGACCCCCCACCCGAGATGGGTGGCCGACCTGGATGCCGCCTTGGACCCGAGCCGCGAGGCGATCCTCGACACCTCGGTGATCGTGCACGCCTCCGAGAACCAACTGGTCGACGGCAGGATTCAGAACTTTCTTGTGGCGTTCTACCCGATCATCCGCGACTTCCCGCAATGGCTGCAGCTGCTGCTCGACCGCTCGCCCGAGGATGGCAAGGTCTTTTTCCGCGACAACATCCGCGTCGAGAAGCGGCACGACGCCATGTGGCGCGCCATGGGCGACGGCTTCAATGTCCCGAGAGAGCGCTTCCAGGTGCCCGAGCCGATGATCCCAGAAGTGGAGGAATTCCACGGCTATCTCACCCAGATGTGCCGGGGCGCGCAGTTCGGCGCCGCGGTGTCGGCCACGAACTACGCCGTGGAGGGCGTGGCGCAGAAGATCTCGGAGAAGGCGCTGCGGGGGCTCGCGAAGAACGAGAAGATCGGCCCGCGCGGGCGGTGGTGGCTGGAAGAGCACGCTAAGTACGACGACGAGCACCCGATCCACGCGCTCGAGATCATCAAGGGTTGCGTCAAGCGGGGTGAGGAGCCGCAGGCCATGACGGACGCGGCGCTCAAGAGCCTCACTCTGATGAGAGAAGCCATGATCGGCTCTTACGACTCATGAGCAAGGGTCGGCGCGCGTCGCCGACCCGGGGGCTCAGAGACCCCGCGCCAGCGCCCAAGGCAGCCCCGAAGCACCCGGCATTCGACCAGATGCGAGTGGCCACGGAAATCGTCGCGGCGCTCGCGGACGCAGTGGTCGTGACCGGGACCGACCGTCGGATCCTCACCGCCAATCGAGCGGCGGGCGCGTTGTTCGGCCGCCCCCTCGAGGACCTCCCCGGCACCGCGATCGACGACCTCGTCGTCTCGGCCGAGCGCCAGCACGTGGCCGAGCGCGAGCACCGCGCGGTCGAGGGCGAGGAGCAGCACTACGAGACGAAGGTGGTGCGGGGGAACGGCGAGGAGCGCAGCGTAGCCGTTTCGACCACCCCGCTCGTGATCGAGGGGGAGCTGCTCGGCACCGTCGCCACGCTGCGCGACATCACCCAGCAGCAGAGCGAACAGGAGACGCTGGCCCGCTCGGAGGCCCGCTACCGCAACCTGATCGAATCCGCATCGGACGCCATCGTGACGCTCGATGCCAACGGTCGGTTCACCACCGTCAACCACGCCGCGGAGATCGTGTCGGGCTACCGTCGCGGCGAGCTCGTGGGGCTGTGGTTCGCGCCGCTGCTCCCCGATGACGAGCTGCCCAAGGCACTCGCCAACTTCCAGAAAGCGCTGGCGGGGGAGACCGGGCTGTTCGAAAGTCAGTTCTACCGCAAGGATGGAGAGATTCGCTTCATCTCCATCACGTACTCCACGCCCCAAAAGGACGAGGAGGTCCTCTGTCTGATCCGCGACGTCACCGACCAGAAGATGCTGCAGGAGCAGCTCATCCAGTCGGAGAAGATGTCGGCGATCGGCCAGCTGGTGTCGGGGGTGGCGCACGAGCTCAACAACCCGCTCGCCGGGATTTCGGCGTTCGCGCAGCTGCTGCTGTCCGAGAAGCGGTTCCCGCCCGATCAGCGGACCGCGGCCGAGATGATCTACGCCGAGGCGCGGCGCGCGTCACGCATCGTGCAGAACCTCCTCACGTTCGCGCGCCAGCATAAGCCGGAGCGCACGCCCACCCAGGTCAACCAGGTGCTGGACGATACGCTCGAGCTGCGCGGCTACGAGCTGCGGGTGCGCGGCATCGACGTGCAGCGCGACTACGACGAGCAGGTGCCGGAGACGATGGCGGACGCGCACCAGCTGCAGCAGGTATTCCTGAACCTGATCACCAACGCCGAGCAGGCGATGGAGCGCTCGGAGCGCGACAAGCAACGGCTCACGGTGCGCACGCGGCGCGCGGGCGACATGCTCCGTATCGACATCGAAGACACCGGCCCCGGGATCCCTCCCAACCTGCTCGAGCGCATCTTCAATCCCTTCTTCACCACCAAACCCACCGGCTCGGGCACGGGCCTCGGGCTCTCGATCTCGCTCGGCATCGTACGCGAGCACGAGGGGCGCATCTGGGCGGAAAACGCGGCCCAAGGTGCCCGCTTCGTGATCGAGCTGCCGATCATCGCCCCGCGCACCACCGGCGACTACCCCGCCGTGCCGCCCACGATCCCAGTCACCGATCGCCTGCACATCCTGGTCATCGACGACGAGGCCTCGGTGCGGGTCGCGCTGCAGCGCTATCTCTCGAGTCGGGGCCACGAAGTGGAGACGACCGCGAGCGGCAAAGAGGCCCTGGCGCGGATGCGGGAGGACGCCTTCGACGCGGTGATCGTCGACATGCGTATGCCCGACCTGTCGGGCGAGCAGCTGTTCCAGGAGCTGAAGGCCCGTGACGAGTCCTACGCCGAGCGCGTCATCTTTACCACGGGCCAGCTGGTGGACGACAGCGTGCGCAGCTTCCTCGCCTCCACCGGCCGGCCCTGCGTGCCCAAGCCGTTCGAGTTCGGCGCGTTCGACCAGGTCCTGCCGGCGCGGCGCACTTCGTAGGTCGACCGACCCGTCAGACCCGCTGGAGCCGCAGGGCGTGACGCAGCGTCCGCCGGGCGCTGCTCTGATCCTCCTGTTCGTGGCGCCGCGGGAACATGTGCTCCTCGCGCTCCGGGACCTTCCAGCTCACCGTCATCCGCTTCTGCTTCCGCATGAGCTCGATGGACACCGTCTCCCCCGGCTCGTAGGAGTGGAAGATCCGCATCGCGTGTGAGGGCGAGCTCGGCTTCCGCCCGCCGACGGAGAGAATCACGTCGCCGCTCCGCACCGGCAGGCTCGAGTCGCTCGGCGCCTTCACGACGAGGATCCCGTCCTTCGTGCCGAAGTACTCGCCGAGATCGGAGTTCAAGTTGACCAGCTCCAGATCGCCCCACGGCGTGCCGAACGCCAAGTCCCAGCCCTCCATCCCGGGCATGCGGGGCATGACCGTCGCGATCTTCGGCATCTCGAACCGGAACGTGGCACCCAAGTCTTCGGCGACCAGTGTCGCCTTCTTCGAGTCACTGCCGCGCCGGTACTCGATCTGCACGGTGTCGCCCGGCTCGAGCCTGCGAGCCAGCTCGACGAGCTTGGCCCCGGGACCCGATTCCTCCTCGTCCTCTGCCTTGGCGCCGGTGAGCGAGGTGCCGTTGAACTTGGTGATGACGTCACCCACCTTGAGCCCCGCCTTCGCGGCCGGCCCGCCCGGCGTCACCGCCGCCAGCTTCGCCCCGATCTTGTCCGTCTGAGAATCGGGCTCCGTGTTCACGATCACCCCGATCCGGCCGCGGTTCTCGGTGGAATAGGAGTAGGCATATGCCCGCGGCGCGCGCGGGGGACGGGGGGGACGAGGGGTGCGTTGCGCGTCGAGGCCCGCGGGCCAGGCGGCGATCACCGCCGCCGCGATCACGATCCACTTCCGCTGCATAACTAAAAGCTCCTTCGGGGCGTCACAGCCCCACATAGGCCACGCGAGTGACACGGACGCTCATGAGCTGCTGCATCGCGTCCACCCGCTCCTGCCATAGTTTCACGAGTTCGGCGCGGCGCACCGGGGCTTGGGGCGTCCCCAGCTGCGCCAGCTCGCCGTCGATGACGGCAATGCGGTCTTCCAGAACGGCCGCGAGCGCGGCCGTGCGACCGCTCGTCACCCGCCCGTCGGGATCGTAGCGGTCGAGCTCGGCCTCGAGCGTCGCCGACTGCTGCTTCACGCGCTGCAGCTCGGCGGCGTCCACCCGCCCCCCGGACGGCCGGACCAGCAGCAGCAGCGCGATCCCGGCCGCCGCGGCGAGGCTCCACGCACCCCAGCGACGCCGCCGGCGACGCTGGTCCGCCCGGATGGCGTCGCGCACCGCCGGCCACCGATCCCGGGCCGGCCGACGCACCGGCAACGCCTTGAGCGCCGCGATGCGCTGATACAGCGCGTCGAGCTCGGCCCGGCAGGCCGGGCAGGTCTCGAGGTGCTGTTTCGCCCACGCCGACGCCTCGTTCTCTTTGAGGGCCAGCAGGTCATCCATGGTGCAATGCATCATCACGCTGCTCCTTCCGCGTCCAGCATCCGCCGCAGCCGCGCGTGCGCGCGCGCCAGCTGCGACTTCGAAAAGCTCACCGTCTTGCCCATCTGCTCGGCGATCTCCTCGTGGGTATAGCCCTCCACGTCGTGCATCCAGACCACCGAGCGTGACGTCTCGCTCAACCGCTCGAACGCCCGTTCCAGGTCGATCTGCATCGGCACACCGCCCGTCGACCCCGGTCCGCCCGTCGACTCTTCATCCAGCTCTTCGGTGGCCCGCACCTGATTGCGACGGATCCGCATCAGCGCCTTCGACGCCGCGATGCGCTTGATCCAGCCCCACAAGTGCCCCTCCCCGCGGTATTGCTTGATGCTCCGCACCACCTCGAGGAAGGTCTCCTGCAATACGTCCTCGGCGTCCTCGGGCGTCCGCAGGATGCGGAGCGCGAGGTTGTACACGGGCGTTTCGAACGCCCGGTAGAGCGCTTCCAGCGCCTCCAGATCGCCCGCACGGGCGCGCGCGACGAGGATGTCGGGGACGGCGAGCGAGATGGTCATCTCCTGAAAGACTAAGATGCGTCAAGTACGCAATAGGTCGCGGGAAAGCGTCACGAGACGTCGTCCGGCGACGTCGTCATCGCAGCGCGTCTTCGCGACGGCGTCTAACCGATTGCCATCCTGCAAGTTGCGACTATGTTCCAGCATGCCTGATCTCGATAACGCCACCCTGCATAACTGGCTGCACCACTGGCAGGACGAATTCGACGCGGCGTACCTGTATCTGGTGCTCGCGGGTCAGGAGCCCGACCAGAAGAAGAAGGAGATCTACGTCAAGCTGGCGGGCGTGGAGGAACGCCATACGCAGCTGTGGGAAAAGCTGCTGGCCGAGCACGGCCACCCGGTCGCGACGGGCCGAGCGCGGCCCTCCCTCAACGCGCGCGTGCGGGCGTGGTTCGGGCGCCAGTTCGGGCCCGGTTACCTGCTGCCGTTGCTGCTGCGGGAGGAGGGGCAGGAGGTGAAGGGCTACATGGACCTCCACGAGCAGTCCCGGCTCGACGACGCGCGGGACATCTCGCTCAAGCTCGCCAAGGAATCCGCGGCGCATGCCGAAACGCTGGCGCACCTCGCCGGACGGGCGAGCGAGCCGTGGCACCGGACGGAATCCGGCGGATACCTGCGCAACGTCGTGTACGGCTTCAACGACGGCTTGACGGCGAACTTTGGCCTAGTGGCGGGGGTGTTGGGCGCCGCCGCAGCCCCGCACTTCGTCCTGGTCTCCGGGATCGCGGGAATGATCGCGGACGCGCTCTCGATGGGAGCCTCGGGCTACCTCGCCGCCAAGAGCGAGCTGGAGGTGTACGCGCACGAGATCGCGATGGAGCAGGAAGAGATCCGGCTCATGCCCGAGGTGGAGCAGGACGAGCTGGCGCTCGTTTACCAGGCGAAGGGGATCGAGGCGGGCATCGCGCGCCAGATGGCAGCCGAAGTGATGCGCGACCCGAAGCGCGCCCTGGGTGAGCAGGTGCGCGAGGAGCTGAAGATCGGCGAAGCGCACGCCACGCCGTTCAAGGAGGGGTGGGTCACCGGGGTCTCCACGGCGGTCGGCGCGCTCATTCCGGTCGCTCCGTTCGTCGTGCTCAGCGGGCCGACCGCCGCATGGACCGCGTTCGCGGTCGCCATGCTGTCCCACTTCGCGGTCGGCGGCGCCCGCAGCTTTTTCACCGGCCGCGGCGTGATCCGCAGCGGAATCGACATGTTCGTGGTCGGGTTGGGCGTGGCGGCGGTCGGCTACTTCGTCGGGAATCTCGTGGCGGGAACCCTGTAGCAGGCCTTACACGACGAGGTTCAGCAAGCGGTCCTGCACGTAGATCGTCTTTCGGACCGGCTGGCCATCTACGAACTTCCGGACGGACTCATCCTTCAGCGCCTGCTCGACCACCTGCGCTTCGGTCGCGCCGCGGGAGATGGTGAGCCGGCCGCGCACCTTCCCGTTCACCTGTACCACGATCTCCACGTCGCCCGCCGCGGCGAGCCGCTCGTCGTAGGACGGCCAGGACGCGGACACGACCGACTGCTCGTGGCCGAGCGCGGCCCACAGCTCCTCGGCGAAATGGGGCGCGTACGGCGCCAGCATGACGAGCAGGGGCTCAACCGCATCCCGCGTCCCTGCTCCCTGCTCCCGCACGAGATTCACATACTCCATCATGGCCGCGATCGCGGTATTGTAGTCGAGGCCCTCGGTGTCCGTCGTCACTTTGCGGATCGTCTGGTGGAGCTTCCGCGCGACCGCCGGCGGCAGCGCCGAGGAGGGAGCCGGGCCGCGTGCCTCGTGCGCCAGCTGCCACACCTTGTCGAGGAACCGCCGGATACCGGTGATCCCCTCGTCCCGGAAGTCGCCGCCCTCCTGGAAGGGCCCAAGAAACATGAGATACATCCGGAAGGTGTCCGCGCCCCACTGCTGGAGGTAGGCATCGGGGATCACGACGTTGCCGCGCGACTTGGACATCTTCGCGCCGTCCTTGATGATCAGCCCGTGCGCCCGGAACTTCGGGAACGGCTCCTCGAAGTGCACGTGCCCGAGCTCCTGGAGCGCCATGGTGATGAAGCGCGAATAAAGGAGGTGGAGCACGGCGTGCTCGTTGCCGCCGATGTAGGTCGTCACCGGCAGCCACGTCTTGGTCCGGGGCGGGTCCCACGGCCGGTCGTCGAACTCGGTGGACGGATAGCGCAGGAAGTACCACGCCGAGTCGAGGAAGGTGTCCGAGACGTCGGTCTCGCGACGCCCCTGGGCCCCGCATTGCGGGCAGGGCGCGAAGTACCACTCCTTGTGCCGCGCCAGCGGACTCACGCCGGCCGCGTCGGGGCGGAAGTCCTCGATGAAGGGGAGCTCCACCGGCAGATCCTGCTCCGGCACCGGCACCGGCCCGCAGCCGTCGCAGTAGATGATCGGGATCGGCGGCCCCCAGTACCGCTGGCGCGAGATGCACCAGTCGTGCAGCCGGTACTGCACCTGGGGGGTCGCGAGCCCCTTGGACAGGAGCCAGGCCACGATCCGCCGGCCCGCATCCCGGCACGGCAGCCCGTCGAACTCGCCCGAGTTCATGAGCACGCCGTCTTCGCTGACGGTCGGCAACGGCCCCTCGGCACGCACCACCGGGCGGATCGGCAGCTTGAACGCCGTCGCAAACTCGAAGTCGCGCCGGTCGTGCGCCGGAACGGCCATGATGGCCCCGGTGCCGTACTCCATGAGCACGTAGTCTGCGATCCAGACGGGGATCGCCTCGCCGGTCGCCGGGTTGCGGGCGTAGGAGCCGAGGAAGACGCCGGTCTTGGCCTTGTCGCCCACCCGGCGCGTCACGATGTCGGTCGCCTGCGCCTCTCGGCGGTAGGCTTTGACCCGGGCGCGCTGCTCGTCGGCGGTGAGGGCGTCCACCAACGGATGCTCGGGCGCGAGCACCAGATAGGTCGCGCCGAACAGCGTGTCGGGCCGCGTCGTGAAGACGGCGATCTTATGGCCGTCGGGCGTCTCGAACACGAGCTCGGCGCCCTCGCTTCGCCCGATCCAGTTGCGCTGTAGCGTGCGGGTCGAGGCGGACCAGTCGAGCCAGTCGAGGTTTTTGAGCAGCCGCTCGGCGTAGCGCGTGATCGCGAAGAACCATTGCTCGAGGAAACGCTGCTCCACCCTGGTGTCGGGATGGCGCTCGCAGTAGCCGTTGATCACCTGCTCGTTGGCGAGAACGCTCATGTCCTTGGGACACCAGTTGACCGCGGCCTTCTTGCGGAACGCGAGCCCCGCCTTGAAGAGCTTGACGAAGATCCACTGGGTCCACTTGTAATAGCGCGGGTCCGTCGTGGAGAGCTCGTGCCGCCAGTCGAACATGCCGCCGAAGCGCCGCAGCTGGCGACGGAACGTCTCGATGTTCTTGGGAATCAGCTTCGCCGGGTTGGTGCCGACCTGTAGCGCGTAGTTCTCCGAGTGGATGCCGAACGCGTCGAACCCGATCGGCTCGAACACGTCGTGCCCCTGAAGTCGTTTGAACCGGCCGTAGATGTCCGCGCCCGTGAACGCGAACATGTTCCCCACGTGTAACCCTTCCGCGGAGGGATAGGGGAACATCATGAGGTTGTAAAACGGCTGGCGCGGCCGGTCGAGGTCGGGTTCGTTGGTGTGATCGGCGACCCAGCGTGCCTGCCAGCGCGCCTCCACCGCCTGCGGGTCGTAGATGGGGACCTGAGTCATAAGTGCATGAAACTAAACAGACTTGCCCCTGCGGGTAACCCTGCGTACCTTAGCGCTCCAACCCGCGCCATGACCAGCCGCACCCAGCAGCTCCGGCAGAGCTTCCTCCTCACGGGGGCGGCCGTCGCCCTAGTGCTCGTGATCACGTTCGCGGCCCTGTCCGGCAACAGCGCCCAGCGGACCGTCGAGCAGCAAGCGAAGGACCTGGGCCAGGATGTGGCGACCCGGGTCGCCACCCTCGTCAACCAGTACCTGCGCGAGCGCCGCCACGAAGCCGAAGCGCTCGCCTCTTCTCCCGCCGTGGTCCGAGCCGCGCTCGACGGCGCGCAGCAGGCCGTAAAGCAAAAACTGCCGCAGCTCGACACGCCCACCCTCGAGCGCATGTTCAACCAGCGCCGCGCGCTGGGCGGGGACGCCGACCTCGCCGCCTACCTAGGCGGATACGTCCAACGCTCCGATTACGCCGAGCTGTTCTTCACCGAGAGCCACGGATATACCGTCCTCTCCTCGGGACGGACGTCGGTCTTCGTGCAGTCGGACGAGGCGTGGTGGCAGCGGGCGGTGGCGGATGGTGTGTTCGAGGGCGCGCCGCGCTACGATTCGTCGGCGGCCATCGTGTCGCTCGAGTACGACGTCGCGATCCGCGCACCGCGGGCCACGCGGCCGCTCGGCGTGCTCAAGAGCGTCTTCGCGCTGGACCACCTGGCGCAGCTGCTCTCGGCCGCCGAAGTCGGCGGTGGCGCCATACTGCAGGTCGTGGACGCCGAGGGCCGCGTGATCGTGAGCGCGAGCCCAGGCGACGTGCTACACACGCTGGCGGATGCCCCGGCGCTGCCGCGCACCCAGCTGCCCGCGCAGACGACGCTCCGCACCGGCACGGCCGAGGAGCTCGTGGTCACGGTGCCGGCGAACAACGGCAAATGGTGGGTGGTGTTCCGCCAGCCGACCGCCACGGCGTACGCGGCGGCGCGCAGCACGCGCGCGAGCATCTTCTTGTGGGCGCTGCTCCTGTTCGGCGCGACGCTGGGCCTGCTCGCGCTGTTCCGCCATCGCCTCAACAAGCGCATCACCGAGCCGGTGAAAGCGGCGGGTGCGATCGCGAGCCGGGTGGCGGGCGGCGACCTCTCCGTGACCGTGGTGACCGAGCGGACCGAAGCGGCCGAGGTGGGCGATCTGCTCTCCTCGGTCCACACGATGGTCGTGGCGCTGCGGCGGCTGGTGGGCGCGATTCGCACGGCCGCCGACGAAGCCGCCGCGATGGCGACCGAGATCTCGGCGTCGACCGAGCAGATGAGCGCGTCGACAGAAGAGATGACGGCCACCTGCCAGGACTTGACCAAGCGCGCGGCGGAGCAGGCGCACCTCGTGCACGGGGCGGCGGACGATGCGGCCAAGATCCTTCACATCGCCACGGCGCTCGCGGCCGGCGCGGAAGACTCGGTCCGCCGCAACGCCGCCGTCGCGGACATCGCCCGCCGGCACAAGGACGTGCTCGATCAGAGCACCGCGCAGCTCGCCAAGCTCGCCGAGGAGGTGGAGCGGGGCGCCAAGGAAGCGGCCGCGCTGGCCCAGGCCTCGGCAGAGATCCAGAAGTTCGTGGTGCAGGCGAAGGCGATCGCGACGCAGACGAACATGCTCGCCTTGAACGCCGCGATCGAGGCGGCGCGCGCCGGGCCGCAGGGACGCGGCTTCGCCGTGGTGGCCGATGAGGTCCGGAAGCTCGCCTCGGTCGCCGCCGCGGCGGCGGGGGACACCGGCGATACGGTGCGCGGCGTGCTGGCGCGGGTCGAGGCCACGCGGGAGCGGCTCACGCACCTCGCCCAGGGCGGCGCCGCGGCGCGCGAGGCGGCGCACACCGCCGCGCAGGGCCTCGCCACGGTGGCGGCGGAGGCGCAGGCGAGCGACATCTGGAGCCGGGAGATCGCGCGGTCCGCGCAAGAGATGCGGGCCCTGGTGGAGGAGATCAGCGCCCGTCTCGCCACGGTGGCGCAGGGGACGGAGAGCCTGCTCGCCGCGGCCGAGCAAATCGCCGCCTCGAGCGAGGAGCAGAGCGCATCGACGGAGGAGATAGCCAGCTCGGCGAACCAGCTGGCCGAGGCGGCGGA
>MNIR01000068.1 GCA_001919865.1 Gemmatimonadetes bacterium 13_1_20CM_4_69_16
AGGCGAGCGCCGTCACGGGCGAGATCCTGCCCGTGGCGCGGGACGTCTGAGGCGTGCGCCTGCCCGATCCGATCGGCGACGCGGTCGTGATGCGCGACGTCATCGTCATCGGCGGCGGCTGCTACGGCACGTTCTACGCCCGTCAGCTGGCGAAGGCGAAAGACAAAGGGCGCGCCGCGTATCACCGCGTGATCGTCGTAGATCGGGATGCGCGCTGCCGGGCCAAAGCCGAGCTCGGGGAAGCGCTCGACCGCACGTTCGTGACGCGCGAGTGGGGCGCCTACCTCGCGGAGTATCTGAGCGGCGCGGAGCGCGCGCGCCGCGATGAGGCGCGGGACTACGTCGTGCCATCGCCTCTCATGCCCCACCTCATGTTCGAGTGGTTGGTGGCACGCGCTCGGGCGCGCTGGCCCGCGCGAGCGGTCGGGGTCGAGCGCGTTCCCGGCGAGCTCAGTACCCCCTACGACCGGACCGCGGCCGACCACACGCGCTACGTGTCGTTCGCCGACTGGATCTGCCCGACGCACTGCATCGAGCCCGCCATCTGTCCGGCGATCGGTGGGCGGCGAGCCTGGGAGATGGGCGATGCGGTCCGCGCGCTGGCCGAACGCCTGCGGGCGGCCGGCGAGCCGGTCTTCGGACCGGCGTTGTTCGTGTGCCGCCACCACGTGTTCGGCGTCGGGACGTTTTCGGTGGATGCGATACTCGAGGGCGACGAGATCGCGCAGGCGGCTGGGGATAGCGGCGAGCCGGCCGCGGTGCTCGTCGGCACGATCTCGAGCTGTCATGGGGCGGTGAGCATGCTCAGACTTGGGGCGTTATCCGATCTCAGTTGTCCGTCGTCCGAAGGAGCCACGGACCACGGATGACGGACGACGGATGACGCCTCATGATCGTCGGGCGCACCTCACCCGCGCCCGCGACCTGTTCAACGGCGGCCACTACTGGCTTGCCCACGAAGCCCTGGAAACCGTCTGGCGTTCTATACTTAGAGACGGCGACGCGGACGCGGCCCGCGTGTGGCAGGGGTTGATCCAGGCGGCGGCGGCGCTATTGCATCGCGAGCGCGGCAACCGCCACGGGGTCGCGACGCTCGGCGCGTCGGCTTTGGAGAAGCTGGCAGGTCCCCAGCGGGCCGATGTGGAGGTCGAGACGGTGCGGTTTCGCGAGGGGCTCGAGCAAGCACTCGCCGGAGGCGCCGAGCCGCCGCGATTGGAGTGGCGTGGACCGGACGAAATTGAGGATTGAGTACTGATGACCGACAACGCTGCCAACGGATACGACGTGATCATCGTGGGCGCGGGCCCCGCCGGGCTGTGCGCCGCGATGTACGCGGGCCGCGGCATGCTCAAGTCGCTGACGATCGAGCGCGGTGCCCCGGGGGGCGAGCTGCTCAACACCGACCTGATCGAGGATTACATCGGCTTCGAGAGCATCAGAGGGTGGGAGCTGGCGCAGAAGATGGCCGACCACGCGAAGAAGTTCGGCGCCGTGATCGTCACCGACACCGTGCTGAAGGTCCGCAAGGCCGACGACGCCTGGTTCGACGTCGTCACCGCGCACGGCCGCACCCATCGCGCTCCCGCCGTGATCCTCACCGCCGGTGGCACGCCGGTGAAGCTGGGCGTTCCGGGCGAGCTGGAGCACGCGGGCAAGGGCGTCTCTTATTGCGCGGTGTGCGATGGCGCGTTCTTCAAGGGCGAGGTGCTCGCGGTCGTGGGCGGCGGCGACGCCGCCGTCGAAGAGGCGGACTATCTCACGCGCTACGCGAGCAAAGTGTTCGTGGTGCACCGCCGCGACCGGTTCCGTGCTTCGAAGATCCTCCAAGAGCGCGTGTTCGCGAACCCCAAGATCGAGGTGATCTGGAACAAGCGCGTGCTCGAGATCAAGGGCACGGAGCGGGGCACCGACCATCTCGTGTTGGAGGATGCCGTGACGGGGGGACGCTCCAGCCTCAAAGTGGGCGGGGTTTTCGTATTCATCGGCTTCAAGCCCAACACCGGCCTGATCGACGGCCACGCGGAGCACGACGCCGCCGGCTACCTGATCACCGACGACCGCATGATGACGTCGATCCCGGGTCTGTTCGCCGCGGGGGACGTGCGGAGCCAGCTCACGCGTCAAATCACCACCGCGGTCGGCGACGCCACCACGGCGGCGATCGCGGTCGAGAAATACCTCGCCGTGCTGCGCGCCGGACTCACGGTCGGCGCGTGAAGGTCGTCCAGATCCCGAACGGCCAGTTCGTCGAGAACTGCTACCTCGTCGTCGATGAAACGACCGCCCAGTGCGCGATCATCGATCCCGGCGAGGAGGCGGGCCTGGTCTTGGAGAAGGTCGCCGCCGCGCGGGCGCGCCCTGTGGCCATCTGGATCACCCACGCGCACATCGACCACATGATGGGCGTCGCCTCGGTCCGGGAAGAAACGGGCGCGCCGGTGTACCTCCATCGGGCCGACCGGGGGCTGTACGATCACGTTGTGCAGCAAGGGTCGGCGTTCGGCATCCCCGTCGCGCCGGCACCGCCCCCCGACGGGGAGCTGGTGCCCGGCGAGACGGTCCGCGTCGGCAATCTGTCCTTCACGGTGCGTCACGCGCCGGGGCACTCGCCCGGAAGCGTATGCTTGGTGGGGGAGGGGGTGGTCTTCACAGGCGACGTGCTGTTCGCGGGCTCGATCGGCCGGACCGATCTCCCGGGCGGTGATTTCGACAAGCTGATCCAGAGCATCGAGCGTGAGTTGCTTACGCTCCCCGATTCCACCATCGTGTACAGCGGCCATGGACCCGAAACGACCATCGGACGAGAGCGTCGCGCCAATCCCTTCCTCACCCGCGTTCACCGTTCCGCCTAGGACTCGGCCGACCTGCCTCCGGTGCGGGGCCGAAGTCCGATCCAAGCCGTGGGGCTGCAAGAATCCCTGCCCCAATTGCGGCTACATCTATCCGCTGGGTGACTGCTCCGACTGAGCGCGATGGGTCACTTCCTCGCCCTCGCGCTGCTCGCGCTCGACAGTTTGTTCCGGGCGTGGCGCATCCAGCTCGCCGCCTGGACCGCGGGCGGTCGGCTCTCCTTCGCGGACGCCTTCCGCCTCAACCTGTATGGTGAGGCGGCCTCCCAGCTGACGCCCAATCGCCTCGGCGGAGAGCCGGCGCGCTTCCTGGGACTCGCCGAGGCGGGGCTGCGCCCGGTGACGGCGCTCGTGGCGATCGGGGTGGAGGTTGCGTGCGAATGGCCCGTGTTCATGCTCGCCGCCGCGGCGCTGTTCTTCTACTATGTGCCCGACTGGCGTGACGCGGCGGGGGTCTGGCTCCACCGCCACCGCGCGGGTGAGCTCGTCGTGATCGAGATTATCGCGCTCGTCGTGCTGCTGTGCATCTACCTGCTCCAGCGGCTGGTGCGCTCCGGGATGATTCGCCACCGGGCGCGGCGCCAGTGGCGCGTGGCGTGGGCGCACGTGCGGCGCGCGCCGCGCTGGGTGCTCGGCGCGGGGGCCCTGCTCACGGTGGCGAGCGTGGCCGCGCGCGCGCTCATCCTACCTGCGCTGGCCTGGGGAATGCCACACCGGCCGCCGTTCCACCAGATGTTCTTCGGCGCACTCGCACTGATTCACGCCCCGCTCGTCGTCCCCCTGCCGTCCGGGGGCGGTGGCCTCGAGGTCGCGTTCCTGCAGGGATTCGCCGGCGACTTCGGCCCTGCCCAGGTGACCATGCTCTTGCTGTGGCGCTTCTACACGGCCGTGCTCCTGACGGTGCTCGGTGTGTGCGTGTTGGTGCGCCGGCTCGGGTACCGCGCGGCCGTCGAGTTGTTCAAGATCGGATGGGGCAAGGGGAGACGCACCGAGGCGGCGACGCAGCCGCGTGCGGGAGAACCGGACACACCATGAGTGATCCACGCATCAAGCCCCTGACACCTGCCGAGGTGGCGCCTGAGGTGCGGCCGATCTTCGAGACGTACCTCCGGGAGCGCGGCAACGTCCCCAACATGTTTCGGACCGTTGCGCTCCGGCCCAACCATCTCCGGACGATGATCGCGCACTTCCGCACCGTGATGAACGAGGGGACGGTGCCGCCGCTCCTCAAGGAGCTGCTGTGGGTGCGCATTTCCCACCTGAATCAGTGTCGCTACTGACTCACCTCTCACACTGTCTTGGCAAGACAGAAGGGGGCGAGCGAGGCGCTGGTCGACGCGCTTCAGGATCGCGGGGGGGATGGGGGGCGCGCTGCGATCGAGCGACTCGAGCGGGGCTGGCGTACGGCGCTCGAGTACGCCGACGTGGTCCATCGCTCGGGGCACGACGTGACGGACGAGTTGTACGCGCGGCTCTCGGCTGCGTGGGATCCGGGCCAGGTCGTGGAGATCACACTGGTGATCGGGATGACCGAGTACTTCAATCGGTTCAACGACAGCTTACGCGTGGAGCCGACGAAGTGACTACGCGCGCGGCGCCGGTGCGATGGCCACGAGCACGACGGTTCGCTCGAGTGCCCGCGCCACTCCGTGAGGCAAACCTGCGGGGGCCAGGAGGAGGTCCCCCGAACGTGCCTCGAGCGTCATATCTCCGATGGTAAAGCTCGCCTTTCCCGTGACGACGAAATAGAATTTGTCGGCCCCGTCGTGCGCGTGGACCGTCTGCTCCTGACCCGGCTCGAAGCAATTGAGCCCTACGAGCAGGTGACGGGAGCGGAAGCAGTCGAGCTTGGTCATCTTGGCCGCCGAAAAGGCCGCGCGGGCCGGCAGGTGCTGGATCAGGTCCTGGGTGTTCATGGGTGATTCCTGGTTGGCGACAGACGGCGCGGTGACGGAACGGACGGAGGCCATGAGCGCGACCCGCATCGAGCGCGATCCCCTGGGCGAGCTGCCGGTCCCCGTCGAGGCGCTGTACGGGATTCAGACCGAGCGGGCGCGCCTGAACTTCCCCGTCTCCCACCTCGCGCCGCTCGCTCCCTTCGTCGACGCTGTCGTGTGGATCAAGAAGGCGGCCGCCCTCACGCACCAGGAGACCAAGCGCCTCGACGCCAGGCTCGCGGACGCCATCGTGCGCGCGGCCGACGAAGTATTGGGCGGCGCCCACCGCGGCCACTTCGTGGTGGACCCTTACCAGGCGGGCGCGGGGACGTCGCACAACATGAACTGTAACGAGGTGCTGGCCAACCGCGCGAACGAGCTGCTCGGGGGGAAGCGTGGCGAGTATCAGCCCGTGCACCCTAACGATCACGTCAACATGGCGCAGTCCACCAACGATGTGATCCCCACCGCCATCCGATTGGCGGCGTTGGCGCAGCTGCCGGCGCTGCTCGAGGCGCTGAGCCGGCTTGCCCGCGCCTTCCTTGCAAAGGGGAAAGCGTTCGACGCAATCCTCAAGGCGGGGCGCACGCACCTCCAGGACGCGACCCCGATCCGCTTGGGCCAGGAGTTCACGGCCTACGGCCATACCCTCGAGCGCAACCGCGACCGGGTCGCCCAGGCGGCGGACGCGCTCCGCGACCTGGGAATCGGTGGCACCGCGGTGGGCACCGGCCTGAATGCGGAGCCGGCGTATCCCGGGCTGATGGTCAAACACCTGCGGTCGATCACCGGCCTCGAGCTGCGGGAGGGCAAGGATCGCGTCCAGCTGATGCAGTCGCTGGGTGACGCGACCGCGTTTTCCGGCGCGCTACGGACCTACGCGATGGATCTCGGCAAGGTCGCGAGCGACCTGCGGCTGCTCGCCTCCGGGCCACGCACGGCGCTGGCGGAGATCACCCTCCCCGCGGTCCAACCCGGCTCGAGCATCATGCCCGGGAAGGTGAACCCGTCCATCGCCGAGATGGTGAACATGGTGTGCTATCAGGCGCTGGGCAACGACGTGACCATCGCGGCTGCGGCGGAAGCGGGGCAGCTCGAGCTGAACGTCATGATGCCGGTGATTGCGCACAACCTGCTGTTCACCATCGCGATCCTCACGAACGCCACGCGACTCCTGGCGGAGCGCTGCGTGGAAGGGATCGAGGCCGACCGGGCGCAATGCGAGCATTGGCTCGAGCGCAGCCCGGCGCTCGTTACGGCGCTGGCCCCGAAGATCGGATACGCGGAGGCGGCGAAGCTCGCCAAGGAAGCGGTCGCAAAAAATGTCACCGTGCGGCAACTCGTAATGGAAAAGGGGATTCTCAAGGGAAAGGACTTGGAGGAGGTGCTGGATCTCGCGGCCATGACCGACATCGGCGTCCCCGGGCAGCGCAAGAAGTAGCGCACACTCTTTCGGGAGAGGGCACTCTATGAACTGGATCGTCGCGGGGCTGATCGCAGGCGTGGGCGCGTTCTTTTCAGACTACGTGATGTGGGGGAAGGTCTTCACCGGTCCGGAAGTGCACGGCTTCGCCACGATGCCGCCCACGCCCGAGGAACAGAAGAAGATGATGCTGCCGGCGATGTTGAAGTCGGCCGCGCTGGCGCTGGTCTTCGGTCTCCTGCTCGCGTGCAGTTATCAACGCCTCAAGGGCGGGCTGTGGGTGCAAGGCGGCGGCCCGCTGGCAGGGATGGAGTTCGCGACGCTCCTCTGGCTGTCTACCATCGCGTTGTCGACCCTCGGCAGCGGAGTATGGTATGACAAGGTCCGGCCGCTGCTCAAGGCGACGTTCTGGTCGTGGCTCGTTCGCATGAACGTGGCGGGGCTACTGATCGGGCTGCTCGTCAAGTAACATCGGTCACACCGGGGGTCGTGATTCCAATCACGGAATCCGACCCCTCGCTGTCGTTACTCGTTGCTCCATGCACAGAATCCTCTGCTCGGCAGCGGCGCTGTCGCTCGTCGCCGTTGCGCCGAGTTTCGCGCAGCGGCAGGTGCGCGTCGGTCCGACATATTCCTCGATTTCGCTCGAGGATCTCTCGGGCAAGACTCACGGCTTCTCGTCGTTCGGAGGCACCGCGGCGTTGATCACCGGGGACGAGGGAGAGACCGGTTTGACCGTCGCCCGCTACCACGACCTCTCCACGGACGGCAGCCTGCGACGCCTGACACTGTTCGGGCTGGACTCGTACTACTATCCGATCGGGACCCGCGGTGTCGCGCCATTCGCCGCCACCACGCTCGGGCTGGCGCGCGTCACGGAATCCGCGCCCGCGACGCAGTGTCCCCCCCTGCTGTGTCAAGACACCGTGTCTACGTCCAGTCAGCTCGCCCTGGCGTTCGGACTCGGCGTGCGTGTCAACCTGGGAAGCAGCGCCGTGGCCACGGTGGAGGGCCGCTTTCTGCAGGTGCCCGGTAGCCAGATCCAATCTCTCGAGGCTCTGCTCAACGCGTCGGTCGCGTTCGGCAGCCTCCACAAGGGCGAGTTCTTGGAAGGAACCGTGGGGCCTACCGCGAGTTTCTTCATCCCGCTGTCCGGGTCGCTGCGAGCCCGCGCCCCGTCCGTCGGCGTGCGATTCCGGCGGGACACCAAGAAAGCGGGAACCGTAGGTCTCCAGATCGACTTCGCGCCCCTTAGGCTCACCGCCGGATGCTCGCCGGCGGGGTGCAATGAGCCCAACGCAATCCTGTTTGCCCCGGGCTACGAGGCGTCGGTGCGCCCCGCCTGGGGCCGGGTGTACGGGGAGGCGGGGGTGCTCCTCGCCGGTATCTACACCCAGGGTCCAGATCGCGGCGTCGCCCAGGGACTGCACGGCGGGATCGGGTTCGATCTCTCCAGCGGGCAGCTGCTGTGGAACCTCAACTCCAGACTGCTATGGCTCAGACGCAATTCGGGAGAGAACGTCTTCGCCGTGCAGGTGGGCGTGAGCCTGAGCCCGATGATAGGCGGCAAAGCGCGGCAATAGGCGGCAAGCTGGGGCGGAGCGCCTCTGCCGCCTCGACCGCCCGGGGTGGGGTTGGGCACGGCGGGGTTGCCGCCCTATATTAGGTCTATGCGCGTCACCACCTGGGCCGAATACGGTCTACTCGTTTCCCTGAATCTCGCGAAGCGCGCGGGGCAGGGGCCGGTGGCGGCACGCGAGCTCGCCGAGCAGGAAAAGCTTCCCCACGATTACGTCGAGCAGATCTTGCTGCGCCTGCGGCGCGCCGGGCTGGTGGAGTCCGTGCGTGGCGCCAAGGGCGGCTACCACCTCGCCCGCGGCCCGCAGGCGATCACGGTGAAAGACGTGATCGAAGCCTCGGAGCACGTCACCTTCGAAGTCAACTGCGATCTCCACCCGGTCGATCCCCAGCGATGTAGTCCCGACGCGGCGTGTAGCATCCGGCCCGTCTGGCGGATGCTGGAGCAGCGCATCAACGAGCTGCTTGCCAGCGTTTCGCTCGCGGACCTGATGCACGACGAGCCCGAACTGTACCAGATCGCTGGGGCCCTGGCCGGGAACTAGTCCCGCCTTCCCAACTGTTTTTTTTCACATGAAACCCGACTCGACTAGTCGGGTTTAACCGATTGGAGATTCCTGTGGGATACGCTCATCCCGAAGCGCTGGTGTCGACTGACTGGGTGGCCCAGCATCTGAACGACGCGGCGGTGCGGTTGATCGAAGTCGATGTCGATACGACGGCCTACGGCTCGGGGCACGTGCCGGGCGCGGTGGGTTGGAACTGGCAGTCGCAGCTGAACGACCCGGTGCGGCGTGACATCCCGGGCAAGAAGGCGTTCGCGGCATTGCTCTCCGAGGCGGGTGTGACGCCCAAGACCACGGTCGTGTTGTACGGCGACAACAACAACTGGTTTGCCGCCTTCGCCTTCTGGCTGCTCCAGCTGTACGGCCACGCAACTACGAAGCTGATGAACGGCGGGCGGGCCAAGTGGGTTGCCGAGGGGCGCCCGCTCGTGACGGACCGCCCCAACATTCGCCCGACCACCTACCCCGTTCCGGGGAAGGTGAACACGACGCTGCGGGCGAAGCGGCCGGACGTCGAGAAGGCGCTCAAAGGGAAGACCATCGGACTGGTGGACGTGCGCTCCAAGCCGGAGTTCGTCGGCGAGATCATCGCGCCCCCCGGAATGCCGGAGACGGCGCAGCGCGCCGGCCACATCCCCGGAGCGAAGAACGTGCCCTGGAGCCAGGCAGTGGCGGCTGACGGAACCTTCAAGCCGTACGAAGAGCTAGTGCAGTTGTACAAAGGCGCGAAGGTGATCGATGGCAAGAATGAAGTCATCGCGTATTGCCGCATCGGCGAGCGATCGAGCCACACCTGGTTCGCGCTCAAGTACCTGCTCGGCGTGAAGAAAGTGAAGAACTACGACGGCTCGTGGACGGAGTGGGGCAATCTCGTCGGGGCACCGATCGTCAAGGGAGCCGAATGAAAGCGGCGGAACGATGGAACGTCGGAACGTTGAAACGTAGCGCCATCACCGAGCCAACGCTGTGGGGACTGGTCGGGAATACGCCGCTGATTCCCGTTCCATCGTTCCATCGTTCCACCGTTCAGCTGCTGCTCAAGGCCGAGTGGCTCAACCCCGGCGGCTCGGTGAAGGATCGCGCCGCCCTGTTCATCCTGCGAGACGGGTTGGCCCGAGGGGAACTGCCCCGCAAGCGCTTGCTCGACGCCTCCAGCGGCAACACCGCCGTGGCGTACGCGATGCTCGGGGCTGCGGCGGGGATCGGCGTAACCGCGTGCGTGCCGGCGAACGCCTCGCCGGAGCGCAAGGCGCTGCTCCACGTCTACGGGGCGGAGGTGATTCTCACGGATCCGTTGGAGAGCTCGGACGGCGCGATCCGGGAGGCGCGCCGGCTCGCGGCTGAACGACCCGAGGACTACTGGTACGCCGACCAGTACAACCACCCGGCCAATCCCCAAGCACACTACGTCACCACGGCGGAAGAAATCTGGCGTCAGACGGGAGGCCGCGTAACCCACTTCGTGGCCGGACTCGGCACGACCGGCACGCTGATTGGAACCGGACGCCGCTTGAAGGAGTTGAATCCAGGGATCGAGCTTGTGGCCGTGCAGCCGGACGGGCCGTTCCACGGACTCGAGGGACTCAAGCACCTCGACACGGCGATCGTTCCCGGGATTTACGATCCCGACCTGCCCGATCGGACCGAGTTCGTTGCGACTGAGGACGCCGAGGAGGCGGTGCGGCGGATGGCGAAGGAGGCGGGGCTGTTCGTGGGATGGTCCACTGGCGCTGCGCTAGTCGCGGCCCAGCGGGTGGTGACCGTCCTCGGGCGCCCGCGACTGGTTTCCGCCGCCGTGGTCGTCGTGATCGCTCCCGACTCCGGAGCCCGCTATCTCAGCGAACACCGTCGCTTGGCCGAGGAGGCTCCATGACGCTCGCACTCGAGCACCGTCAAGTGAATGCGATCCGGCAGCACGGTGAAGCGGACTACCCCGCTGAGGCGTGCGGGCTGATCGGTGGCACGGTCGAGGACGGTCGCAAGGTGGCCGTGCTGCTCGTGCCGCTGGTCAATCGGCGGACCGACTCGGCTCGCAACCGTTATCTCATCGACCCGGAGTCGTTTCGCCGCGCGCAGGAGAAGCTCGACCGCGACGGGCTCCAGGTGATCGGGGTGTACCATTCGCACCCCGACCACCCGCCGACCCCGTCGGCGTTCGACCGTGAGCACGCCTGGCCCTGGCTCTCCTACCTCATCTTGGGAGTGGCGCGCGGGCGTGCGGGAGAAATCAAGAGCTGGACGCTGTCGCAGGACCGTGCGGCGTTCGCAGAAGAGCCCATCACCATCGAAGAACGGAAGGTCGTATGGCAGTGACTGTCTTGATTCCCACGCCGCTGCGCCCCTTCGTGGGCGGGCGCGACGCCGTCCAGGTGGAGGCCGGCAGTATCGGGGAGCTGCTCGATCGGCTGTCCGGCGAGCACACGGCACTGCGACAACACCTCTTTGCCGACGACGGGCGACTGCGCAGCTTTGTGAACGTCTATGTGAACGACCGGGACATCCGGCAGCTCTCGCAACAGCAGACGCCGGTGCGGCCTGGCGACACGGTCTCCATCATCCCTAGCATCGCCGGAGGCACGGCCGTGGCAGAGGCGTTGCCCAAGCTATCGCACGAAGAGATTCTGCGGTACTCGCGTCACTTGATCCTGCCGGACGTGGGGCTGGAGGGACAGCGCAAGCTCAAGGCCGCGCGCGTGCTGCTCGTCGGCGCGGGCGGACTGGGCTCCCCGGCCGCGCTCTACCTCGCTGCCGCGGGCGTGGGGACGATCGGCCTCGTCGACTTCGACGTGGTGGACAAGACGAACCTGCAGCGCCAGATCATCCACGGCACGTCCACGGTGGGGCAGCCGAAGCTCGAATCGGCGACCGAGCGCATCCGGGACCTGAACCCCAACGTCCGGGTCGAGCCGTTCGAGACGCGCCTCACCTCGGGGAACGCACTCGATATCATCCGCGAGTTCGACATCGTGGCGGACGGGACCGACAACTTCCCGACCCGCTACCTCGTAAACGACGCCTGCGTGCTGCTCGGGAAGCCGAACGTGTACGGCTCGATTTTCCGGTTCGAGGGACAGGCGTCGGTGTTCTATGCCGCACACGGCCCGTGCTACCGCTGCCTGTACTCCGAGCCGCCGCCGCCGGGACTCGTGCCGTCGTGCGCCGAGGGCGGCGTGCTCGGCGTGCTGCCCGGGATCATCGGCTCGATCCAGGCGCTGGAGACGATCAAGCTGATCCTCGGCACCGGGGACCCGCTCATCGGCCGCCTGGTGCTGTTCGACGCGCTCAAGCTCCAGTTCCGGGAGCTCAAACTGGAGAAGGACCCCGACTGCCCCCTGTGCGGTCGGCATCCGAGCGTCACGGAGCTCATCGACTACGAGGCGTTCTGCGGCATCGGGTCCGAGCCGTCGTACGACGGGGCGGAGATCACGGCCCAAGAGCTCAAAGGTGAATGGGACCGGAACCCCGATCTGCTCGTGATCGACGTACGTGAGCCGCACGAGTACGAGATCGCCCACATCGACGGCGCCTTGCTCATTCCGTTGGGTCAATTGCCCGACCGTCTCGGCGAGCTGGACGGGCACCGCGAGGTGGTGACGCATTGCCACCACGGGGCGCGCTCGCTCAAGGCACTCGAGATCCTCAAGGCAGCGGGCTTCTCGAAGGTGCGCAGCCTGCGCGGCGGGATCGATGCGTGGGCGGTGAACGTGGACCCGACACTTCCGAGATACTAGACGGGTAGACGGATAGCGGGTGCTAGTCCAAGGGGCCAGGAAACGCGCTTCCTGGCCCCACGTCTTCCTAGGCGCCGCTACCCGTCTACCCGTCTAGAGTATGCCGAAGGGGGGACTCGAACCCCCACGGGCTTGCGCCCACTGGCTCCTGAAGCCAGCGCGTCTACCAGTTCCACCACTTCGGCGCGGTTGGAACGGCGAATCTAAGCCGCGGTATAACCCCAAGTCAACTCTTGGCTTGACCGCTCTCAGCCCGGTTTCTATCTTGCCGTTGCCCGGTGGACAAGCTCGCCATCGCTCGCAACCCGCGGGCGCGACATGACTACCATCTCCTTGAGACGTGGGAGGCCGGCCTCGTGCTTACGGGAACGGAGGTCAAGTCGCTGCGCGCGGGGAAAGCGAGTCTCGCCGAGGCGTATGCGCACGTGAAGCGTGGCGAAGTGTGGCTCGAGGGGATGACGATCTCGGCCTACCTTCCCGGCAGCTACAACAACCCGCCGCCGGCCCGCTCCCGCAAGTTGCTACTCCACGCGCACGAGATTCGCAAGCTGATCGGCGGGACGAGCCGCAAGGGGCTCACGATCGTGCCGCTCGAGCTGTACTTCAAGGACGGCGTCGCCAAGATCGCGATCGCCCTCGCCAAGGCAAAGCAGCTGCACGACAAGCGCGCGGACCTGAAGCGCCGCGCCGAAGAGCGGGAGCTCGCCCGCCAAGTGCGGGCCCGGCGCGGATGATTCCGCTCGCCTGTCTCCTCCTGCTCCTCGCTCCACCACAGACGGTCGTCATCGCCACGCCGCGCGGCCTGACGAGCGTCCCCATCACCATGGAGCGCGGCAGCTCGGCTGTCGCCGCGCCTCTGCTCGCGGGGCCGCTCGGGCTGACCGTGGCGATCGAGGGGTCCCGCGCGACGGTCAGCCTCGGGGGCACGCTGTTCGTGTTCCAGTTGGCCGCGCCGTTCGTGCGGGCGGGCGACGCAGTGTACGGGCTGGTGGGGGAGCCGTATGTCGCGCGGGACACGCTCTTCCTGCCGCTGCACTGGCTCGCCGACTGCCTGCCGCGGGCGCTGGGCGCCCGCTATCACTGGAACGCGGCAGCCACCCGGCTGGACGAGCTTCCCGTCGCGGGGGCCGTTGTGGCGGGGCCACCGCCCGGTCGGCCGGCCGCCGCTCCCAATCCGCTCACCGGACTGCGGCAGCACCACGCGGTGGTGATCGATCCGGGTCACGGCGGGGCGGACCCCGGCAACCCGGGGCGATACTTCCCAGGCGGGCTGGTCGAAAAGGACATCACCCTCGCGGTCGGGCGGCTGCTGCGCGCTGAGCTCGCCCGACGGGGCATCGCGGCCTCGCTCACGCGCGCCACCGACTCGCTCATCGATCTGACGGACCGGGGGGCATTCTGTCGCGTCGACTGCGATCTGTTCGTCAGCATTCACGTGAACGCCATGCCGGCCGGCAGCCGTGCCGAGCGAACGAGCGGGGTCGAAACGTATTTCTTGTCCACGGCGAAGACCGAGGACCAGGAGCGCGTGGCAAAAATGGAGAACGACGCGCTCACGTTCGAGACGACGCCGGCGGGCGGCTCGCGCGGCCCGGTGGATTTCATCCTGAAGGACCTGCAGCTCAACGAGTACCTGCGCGAGTCGGCCCGCCTG
>MNIR01000042.1 GCA_001919865.1 Gemmatimonadetes bacterium 13_1_20CM_4_69_16
CGTGATCATCAGCTCGAGCAGCTCCCGCACCGAGGCCAGCTTGCCGGCGCGTCGGTACAGCGTCGAATCCGAGTCGTCCGCCTTGTCGACGTCGAACGGCGAGCCGTCGGCGAGGGACGCGAACGTGGCGTGGACGGGGAGCGAGTCGTCGAGCCCGAGTAGTCCGGCGTCCGCGTCGCGGAAGATCTGGATCATCACGGGGAGCTTCATCGTGCTGGCGGCGTGGAAGCGCAGATTGGCGCCGAGGAGGAGCGAGTCCGGGCGCGTGAGGCTGCGGTAGTACAGGCCCACCCCCGTCGCGGGCGCCTGCGCGACGCGCGCCGCCACGCGCTCGCGCAGCGGGCCCGGAGCCTGCGCAGCCGTGCTGCACGGGAGCAGGACCAGCACCAGGAGGCTGCGTCTGAGCATGGCTCGCAGAATATACTGACGTCTGATGTCTGACGTCTGACGTCTAGTTAGATTTGCGTGCGTGAGCGAGTTCGTGTTCGGGACCCACAACGCCGCCTTCGTGCAGGTCATGTACGAGCAGTACCTGCGCGATCCCGCCTCCGTCTCCGACGACTGGCGTCAGCTCTTCGATAACGGCAGGCTAGCCGAGCTGCCGGTGATTCCAACAGACCGCGCCGAAGTGCTGGGGAGAAGGGAGAAGGGAGATGTACCCTCCGCGGCACAGTCAGGTACATCTCCCATCTCCCCTCTCCCTGCCGGATTGACGCCGCTCACGGGCCCGGCGGCCCGCCTGGCGCAGAACATGACGGACTCGCTGTCCGTGCCCACCGCCACCTCGTTCCGCGACGTCCCGGTGGACACGCTCGACGCGCGCCGGAGAGAACTCAATGCGAGGCTCGCCTCGAGCGGCAAGAAGATCTCCTTCACGCACCTGATCGGCTTCGCGATCGTCCAGGCGGCGAAGCAGTTCCCCGTGATGACCCACGCGTTCCAGGAAGTGGACGGGAAGCCGCACCGCTTCGACCCGCGTGGGGTGAGCCTCGGTCTGGCGGTGGACGTCGAGAAGAAAGATGGAAGCCGCGCGCTGCTCGTCCCCGTGATCAAGCGCGCTGACGCGCTCGACTTCGCGGCGTTCCACGCGACCTACGAGACGCTCGTCGAGAAGGCGCGCGCCGGTCGCCTCCTCCCCGACGACTTCGCCGGGGCGACGATCACCCTCACTAACCCCGGCACAATCGGCACCGTGGCCTCCGTGCCGCGTCTCATGAAGGGCCAGGGCTCGATCATCGCCACCGGCGCGATCCGGCAGATCGGCGCGACCAGGGTCATGACGCTCACGAGCACTTACGATCACCGCGTCATCCAAGGAGCGGAGTCGGGGATGTTCTTGCGGAAGCTGGACGCTGTGCTGCAGGGAGAGGAGCGGTTCTACGAGGTAGTGGCGGAGACTCTGGCGATTACGGGGCTCGGGGCTCGGGGCTCGGGGGTCGGAGAGACGACGGCGCGCGCGCTCCCGGGCCCCGAGCCCCTAACCCCGAGCCCCGATCTCAAGCACGTCGCCGCCGCGATGGCTCTGGTGAAAGCGTTCCGAAACTTCGGCCACATGGCCGCGCGGCTCGACCCGCTCGGTTCCGATCCGCCGGGCGATCCGGCGCTCGATCCCGGCCCGCTCGGTCTCACCCCCGAGATCATGGCGCGGGTGCCGGCTGAGCTGCTGCGGATTTACGTCTCCGGCAAGACACTCGCCGAGGCGTACCCCGAGCTGCAGCGGACCTACTGCGGCACGATCGCGTACGAGGTCGAGCACATCGGGAGCCACGAAGAGCGCGTGTGGCTTCGCCAGGTGATCGAGTCCGGCCAGCACCGCATGCCGCTGTCCGCCGAGCAGAAGAAGAAGCTGCTGTCTCGCCTGATGGCGGTCGAAGGGCTCGAGCGCTTTCTGCACCGGGCGTACCTCGGCCAGAAGCGGTTCTCGATCGAGGGGCTGGACGCCCTCGTGCCGATGCTGGATCAGACGATCGAGCTCGCCGGGTCGAGCGGGGCGCGCCGCGTGGTGCTGGGGATGGCGCACCGCGGCCGCCTCAACGTGCTCGCGCACATCGTCGGGTTGCCGTACGAGACGATCTTCGCCGAGTTCGAGGGTGGTCGCCACGTGGAGGAAACACTCACCCCCGAGGGCGGCACGGGCGACGTGAAGTACCACCACGGAGCGGACGGTGTGTACCAGACGGCGTCCGGGAAGCCGGTGAACATCACCCTGTCCCCCAACCCCAGTCATCTCGAAGCGGTGAACCCGGTAGTCGAGGGCCGCGCGCGCGCGAACCAGACGAACCGTCGCGGCAAGGACGCCATCCACGACGGCACGGTCGCGCTGCCGCTGCTGATCCACGGCGACGCGTCGTTCGCTGCGCAGGGCGTGGTGGCCGAGACGTTCAACCTGGCGCGACTCAAGGGCTACACCACCGGCGGAACGGTCCATCTGATCGCCAACAACCAGGTGGGCTTCACCACTGACCCGAAGGAGGGACGCTCGACCGACTACTCGAGCGATCTCGCCAAGGGCTTCGATGCGCCCATCATCCACGTCAACGCGGACGACCCGGAGGCGTGCCTCGCCGCCGCGCGCCTCGCGATGATGTACCGCGACAAGTTCCACGCCGACGTAGTGATCGACGTGGTAGGCTACCGGCGGCACGGACACAACGAGGGCGACGAGCCCGCGTACACGCAGCCCCTCATGTACGAGCGGATCAAGCGGACGCCCCCCGTGCGACAGCGCTACGTCGAGCAACTGGCGAGCGAGGGTGTGCTGGACCGCGCCCAGGCCGACGCCGAGGCGGAGCGGTTCGCCCAGCGGCTCTCCGAGATCCAGCAGTCACTGAAAGCGCACCTCGAAGCAGGACAGGGTCAGGAGCCGCAACGCATCTCGGAGAAGCCGCAGACGATCGCGGAGCCGGCGACCGCCGTCGCCAGCCAGGTCCTCACGAGCCTCAATGAGCAGCTGCTCTCCGTGTCGCCCGGCTTCCACGCCAACCCCAAGCTGCTGCGCCAGCTGGAGCGCCGGCGCGGCGCCCTCACCGAAGGCGGGATCGAGTGGGCCCATGCCGAGGCGCTCGCGTTCGGATCGCTGCTCGGCGAGGGGACGCCGATCCGCCTCACCGGGCAGGACACCGAACGCGGCACGTTCAGCCAACGCCACCTGGTGTTGCACGACATCGTGAACGGGCAGCGCTACGCGCCGATCCAGAACCTCGCGGGCGCGCGCGCGCCCTTCGAGCTGCACAACAGCCCTCTCTCGGAGTTCGGGTGCCTCGGCTTCGAGTACGGCTACGCCGCGGCGGCGCCCGATGCGCTGGTGCTGTGGGAGGCGCAGTACGGCGACTTCACCAACGGCGCCGAGGTGATCATCGATCAGTTCCTGATCGCCGGGCTCGCCAAGTGGGGGCAGGTATCGCGCCTCACGCTGCTGCTGCCGCACGGCTACGAAGGTCAGGGGCCCGAGCACTCGAGCGCCCGCATCGAGCGGTTCCTCGCGCTCGGCGCCGAGGGCAACCTGCGCATCGCGAACTGCACCACGCCGGCGCAGTACTTCCATTTGCTGCGACGTCAGGCGCGGCACGCGGAGCTGCGACCGCTGGTGCTGTTCACCCCGAAGAGCCTGCTGCGGCTCCCCCAGGCCACGTCGCGGCTGGAGGAGCTCACCGCGGGAGGATTCCGGCCGGTGCTCGAGGACCCCGCCGGCGACGCACACCGCGACGCGACCCGGCTCGTGCTGTGCAGCGGCAAGGTGTACTACGATCTGTCGCTCTCGCCCCGGCGGGCGCAGGCGGCCCACGTGGCGATCGGCAGGGTCGAGCTGCTGTATCCATTCCCCTCCGCCGAAATCGCCGAGCTGATCAAGCGCTACCCCAAGATCACCGAGATCGTCTGGGTGCAGGAGGAGCCGCGCAACATGGGGCCGCAGAAGTTCATGCTACCGCAGCTGCGCCAGCTCGTCGACTCGGACGTCACGGTGCGCGACATCGGCCGGCCCGAGCGCTCGAGCCCAGCGGAGGGCTACCCCGCGGCCCACCAGGCCGAGCAGGCCAGGATCGTGGCGGCAGCGTTCGCCGCGAACGATTGACGGCAGCGTGACGCGCCTCTTGCTCGCGCTCGTCGCGGCGACCTCGGTCCTCTCCTCCGACGGCCGCTGGTCCACCGCTGCCCCGCTTCCCGAGCCGATGCAGGAGATGAGCGCGGCCGTGCTGCATGGCAAGATCTACATCGCCGGCGGGTTCGATCGATCCGGCACGCCCATCGCCAGAGCCTTCCGGTTCGACCCGGCAGCGAACCGGTGGGAGCGGATCGCCGACCTCCCCGCCCCGCGCCACCACATGCCGCTCGCGGTGGTGGGAGACACGCTCTATGCCGTGGGGGGACTTTCCGCAGCCACGTTCGTCCCTGAGAACACGCTGTGGCTGTACCACGAGGGGCGGGACCGCTGGGAGCCGCGCGCACCGCTTCCCGCGCCGCGTGGCGCCTCGGGGGTGGGAGTCGCGGACGGCAAACTCGTCGTGGTAGGCGGGTGGGGCCTGGGCCGCAAGCTGCTCGACTCGACGGCGATCTACGATCCCGCCACCAATCGCTGGAGCAATGCAGCTCCCATCCCAACGCTACGCGATCATCTCACGGCGGCGGCGGTCGGGGGCACCGTCTACGCGATCGGCGGGCGCCCCTTCAACCCCGACCACAACTACGATGTGGTCGAGGCGTACGATCCCGCGACGAACCGCTGGGCCAAGAAATCGCCCATGCCCAGCCGGCGCGGGGGGCTCGCGTCGGCGGTGCTCGACGGCAAGGTCCACACCTTCGGCGGCGAGACCAGATCGTCCGTCTTCGAGAACCACGAGGTATATGACCCGGCGACGGATCGATGGACGAGCGCGCCACCCCTCCCGACCGCGCGCCATGGGCTCGGCGCGGCGACGCTGAACGGCAGAGTCTACGTAATCGGCGGCGGCCCCAGGGCGGGGTTCGCGCAGACGGACGTGGTCGAAATGTTCGCGCCCTGAAAGAGCCATGCACGACTTTCGAGTACTCGTCCGCTACGCTGTCTTCGCCGTCTTCGTGCTGAGCGTCGTGGTCGCCTTCACCGCCTGGCTGGTGCGCGCCCGGCGCGTGTCGCCGTTCGGGGCGCTGGGCCGTGCACTGCGTGCCGCGAGCGACCCGCTCATTCGCCCCGTGGAAATGCGCCTCGTGCGGCTGGGCGGCAACCCCGTCAACGCGGGCTGGTGGCTCGTCGTGGTGGTGGCGCTGGGCGGCGTCGTGCTGCTGTCGCTCTTGGACTGGGCGGTGGGACTCTTCTACGGGATTTCCGCGGCGGCCGGGGGGGGGCCGCGGGCGGTGCTGGCGTTCTTGATCGGCGCCCTCTACAGCGTCCTGTTCGCCGCTCTGCTACTCAGAGTCATCGGGTCCTGGTTCGGCTTGTTCCGCTACTCGCGCTGGATGCGGCCCGCCTACGCGTTGACCGACTGGCTGGTGGAGCCGATCCGCCGTCTGCTGCCGCCCATGGGCGCGCTCGATTGGAGCCCGCTCGTGGCCTGGCTGGTGCTCTGGTTGCTGAAGCAGCTGCTCTTGAACGTGGTGCTCCTCTGAGCCCGGCCCGAATCGTGCCGCCGCGGGCCGGTCGCACGGAGGTCGCGGGGCTCAAGACCGAGGCGGTGGCACAAGCGCTGCTGGCGGGAGGGGAACGCCGATGAAGCTCCTGAAAGCGCTGGTCAGCTTCGTGGTGGGAACGATCGTCGGGGTCCTCGCCGGGAACGTGCTCGGAGTTTGGGGGCAGCTGTTGGGCTTCATCGTGGGCGCGCTGGCGGCGTGGTGGGTAGCGCAGCGGGTGTTCGACGTCTGAACTGCGCCGTCGGCCGTCGGCTCCAGACGTTACTGACGGCCGATGGCTGACGGCTGAGAGCGACTCTTGAATACCCGAAACAAGTAATAGAGCGATGGCAACAGCACCACCGCCCCTAGTGCCAGCGCGCCGAGCACCAGCCGCAGGGTCACGGCGGGGGCGGCGGCCTCGGTGATCGTAAGGTCGGGTGGCAGGATGTACGGGTACTGGCTGAGCGCCCAGCCCCACAGGATGAGCGATACCTGCGCGGCGGCCGCGACGCGGGCGAGGCGGTAGCGACGGCGCCACAGCCCGGCGAGCGCCGTGACGGCGGTGGCGCCGGTGAGCAGGTGGAGCGGCACCGCCCACGGAGCGAAGATCAGTCCCGCGCGCATCCGCGGGGCCCCGCTCCCGGACAGCGTGAGCACGAGCAGCGCCGCGCCGAACAGGGCTGCACCCGCGCCGAGCGCGCGCCGCCGAAAGTCCTCGCGCAGCTCCGGCTGCTGCGCTTCGAGCGTCAGGTACACCGCCGCGAGGAAAGCGAACGCCACCAGGGCGAACGCACCAACGCTCAACGCGAACGCCGTCCACCACGGCGCGACGTACACGTCGTAGAACCCCGCCCCGCTCCCCGTTCCTCCCGCCCGCACGCTCCCGGACGCGATCGCACCCACCGCGGTCCCCAGCAGGAGCGGCGTAATCAAGCTCGCGACCGCGAACACGCTGCCCCAATGGCGCTGCGCTTCATCTCCGTGGGCCCCCCCGCCGTAGCGCCAGAACGTAAAGGCCGAGCCGCGCAGCACGATCCCGATCAGGACCAGCGACAGGGGGATGTGCAGCACGATGCCGAGCCGGGCGAACGCCGCCGGGAAGCAGGTGAAGAGCAGCACCAGTGCGAGGATCAACCACACGTGGTTCGCCTCCCACACCGGCCCGATCGCGTCCGCGATCAGCTCACGCTGGCGATCTTTGCGGGTCCCGCGCGCCAGCAGAGCCCACACGCCGCCGCCGAAGTCGGCACCGCCGAGCACGGCGTACCCATTGAGGGCCAGGAACACGATCCCCGCGACGAGGTCCGCCAGTCTCATCGTCTCAGCCTTCCGCCTTCCTATTTCCGCGACCCGCCGGCGGCATGTAGAACCCCCGCCACTCCGGAATGTCCGGACTGCGGATGATCTGCCGGTATAACAGCCACGCGACGATCACCCCCAGAAAGCAGTAGAGCAGCGTGAACGCGAGGAACGGTACGATCAATCCCGGCATCGGCGTGACGGCGTCGGCCGTCTTGAGGACCCCGTAGATCACCCACGGCTGCCGGCCGAGCTCCGTCACCATCCAGCCGGCTTCCACGGCGATGAATCCCATGGGGGCGCCGAGCGCGATCGCGCGCAGCAGCCACGTGTTGTGGGCGAGATCGGCACCGCGCCAGGCGCGCCATCCAGTCCACAGCGCGACCAACGCCAGATAGGTGCCGAGGGCCACCATCAGCTGAAACGCGAGGTGCACCGCGGGGACGTTGGGCCACTCGTCGCGCGGGGCCGCGTCGAGCCCCTTCACCACGGCCCCGGGATCGTGGAACGCGAGCAGCGAGAGCCCGTACGGGACATCGATCGCGAGCCGCGTCTGGCGCCGCTCCACGTCCGGCCAACCGCCCAGCGTAAGCGGCGCCCCCGCCCGGGTCTCGAACAGGGCTTCCGCCGCCGCCAGCTTCACCGGCTGATGGCGGGCCAGGTGCCGGGCGCTCAGATCGCCCGAAATGGGCTGGAGCACCGCCGCGGGCGCACCGACGAGCAGTGCGATGACGAGCGCGCGCCGGTGGAACGCGTTGGCGCGATCTTTCAGCAGCAAGAACGCGTGGATCCCGGCGACCGCGAAACCGGTCGCCGCGTACGCCGCGAGCGTCATGTGGATCGTCTGTGACAGCGCGGCGGGGCTCGCCATTGCGGCGATCGGATCGACGTTCACGGCATGGCCCTGCGCCAGCTCGAATCCGGTCGGCGTGTTCATCCACGCATTCGCGATGACGACGAAGATTCCGGAAGCCGCGCCGCTCAGCGCGACGACGCCGCCGGCGGCGAGGTGGGCCGGCCGCGGGATCAGGTCCCAACCGTACAGGTAGATGCCGAGGAAGATCGCCTCGGTGAAGAACGCGAACCCTTCGAGCGAGAACGGCATCCCGATGATGGGGCCCGCGAACCGCATGAACTCCGGCCACAACAGCCCGAGCTCGAACGACAGCACGGTCCCGGACACGGCGCCCACGGCGAACAGGATCGCGGTCCCACGCGCCCAGCGCTTGGCGAGGTCCAGATAGATCGCGTGCCCCGTCACCTGCCAACGGCGCTCCGCCAGCACCATCATGAGCGGCATCGCGATCCCGATGACGGCGAACACGATGTGAAAGGCGAGCGAGACGGCCATCTGCGAGCGGGCCGCCAGCAGGTCTGGCATGCCTACAAGCTACACGGGTGCTATTTCAGCTTGGCCATGCGGTCCTCGACCGCGCGGTTGTTCGAGAACTCGCCGGCCATCGCTTGCAGCGTGGCCTTCGCCGAGTCCGGCATCCCCGCCGCCGCGAACGCATCGGCGCGCAGCAACCCGACCCGGAATCGTAGGAACCGGCTCTCTAACGTCAGCGGGAACCACTTGAGCGCCGCCAGGGCGGCCTTCCCGTCCTGCCGGTCGACGATCAACGACTCCACCGCCAGCAGCCGGATCGACGTGTCGTCGGGATAGCGCTGCGCCAGCTGGGCGATCAGCTGCGCCGACTCAGCGGGTTTCCCCTGTCTTCGGTCCAGCATGGCCTGCTGATACAGACCCGCCACCAGCAACCGTGCGACGTCCGCCGGATCTCCCGAGCGTACCCCCACGCCCCCGGCATAGCCGTAGACGAGGTCGCCGCCGTGCTCGGCGGCTTCGTACAACGAGACCGCGCCCATCAGGCCCACGACACCTGAGGCGGTGAGCATCCCTTTGCGCCACCGGCTCACCCGAGGAACGAGCGCCACGAGCTCGAGCGCCGCCACGATGAGGAAGATGTTCCGCGTGCGCTGGCCCCACTCCTCGTGCTCCATCACTGCCGCCCGCGCGCCCGGCACGCGCTCGACCGGTCCGTGCGCCGCCGTCCCCGATTGCACCGCCAGGACGGCGCCGACGGTCCCCACGAGCAGCAGGACCAGAGCGGCGGGACCGGTGAACGCGACCTTGCCCGTCAGGGAAACCCCACGCAACAGCACTCCCATGAACAGCAGGGCGATCGCGAAGTGCACGATTTGGGGATGTAGCGGGGCGAGCGACACCGTAGTGGCTCCCGAGAAGGAATGGACCGGAGAAGATACGGCTTGCGGCGGCGCTTTGTTGGCCTAAATTCCGTACCACAATCGATTCCGTGGTGATTTGCGGCCTATTGCAGCCACGTTAAACAAGTCGCTAAAACGCCAGCCCGTTTGGCGACTACTCGGCCAAGCGGGTCTTGTTTTTACGAGTAACGGATGACGGACAACGGATAACGGATGACAGACAACGGATGACCACCACGCTGCGCGATCTCTTGAACGACGGAAAAGTCCACGTGCTCGACGGCGCGATGGGCACGATGCTCTACTCCAAGGGCTTCTTCCTGAACGTCTGTTATGACGAGCTGAACCTCAAGCAGCCGAAGCTCGTGCGCGAGGTGCACGAAGCCTACGTGCGGGCCGGCGCCGAGATCATCGAGACCAACACCTTCGGCGCCAATCCCGTCAAGCTCCGCAGCTACGGACTGGCCGACGACACGGAGAAGATCAACCAGGCGGCTGCCGAGCTGGCGCATCAGGCGGCGGCCGGGCAGGCCAGCGTCGTGGGCGCGATCGGTCCGCTCGGCGTACGCATCGAGCCGTTCGGCGCGCTGGCGCGGGAGGAGGCGTTCGCGCACTTCGGGCGCCAGGTGAAGGGCCTGCTCGCGGGCGGGGTGGACGGGTTCATCCTCGAGACGTTTTCGGATTTGGACGAGATCCACGAGGCGCTGCGCGCGGTGCGGAGCCTCTCCGACCTTCCCGTAATCGCCCAGATGACGATCGGCGAGGATGGCCTCACCTACTACGGCACGAGCCCCGAAACTTTCGCGCAGCAGCTCACCGCGTGGGGCGCGGACGTGATCGGCGTGAACTGCTCGGTGGGGCCGGCCGGGGTACTCGAGGCGGTCGAGAAGATGGTCAAAGTGACCGACCGGCCGATCTCGGGCGTCCCCAACGCGGGGCTCCCACGCGATGTGGGAGACCGCAAGATCTACCTCGCAAGCCCCGAGTACATGGCGAGCTACGCGCGACGGATGATCGAAGCCGGGGCCCGCTTCGTGGGTGGCTGTTGTGGCACGACGCCCGAGCACATCAAGAAAATCCGCGACTACGTCGCGAGCGTGGTGCCGCGCCACCAGCCAGTCGTGGTGTCGCGCGAGACGATCGCGGCGCCCGCCGGAGTGGAGGAGGTGCCGTTGTCCGCGCGCTCGTGCTGGGGCGCGAAGCTGGCTAGGGGTGAGCTCGTGACGAGCGTCGAGATCGTCCCGCCCAAGGGGGTCGATGCCACGCCGATGCTGGAGCAGTGCCGCGCCCTCAAGGCCGCCGGCGTGGACGCCGTCAACGTCCCCGATGGGCCGCGGGCGCAGAGCCGGATGGGAGTGCTGCCGTCGGCGATCCTGATTCAGCGCGAAGTGGGGATCGAGACGGTGATCCACTACTGCTGTCGCGACCGCAACCTGCTCGGCATGCTTTCGGACATCCTCGGCGCCCATGCCGCGGGGCTGCGCAACATACTCATCATCACAGGCGACCCGCCCAAGATGGGGCCCTATCCGGAAGCGACGGCGGTGTTCGACATCGACTCGATCGGGCTCACGAATCTCGTGTTCCGCCTGAACCACGGGCTCGACCCCGGCAACAATCCGATCGGCGCGCCCACGCAGTGGACGATCGGCGTCGGCGTGAACCCGGGCGCCGTCGATCTCGATCGCGAGCTGTCGCGGTTCGCCTGGAAGGTGGACGCCGGCGCCGAGTTCGCGGTGACACAGCCGGTGTTCGACCCGGCGCAGCTCGACACGTTCCTGAAGCGCGCCGAGCAGTTCAAGATCCCGATCGTGGCGGGGATCTGGCCGCTCATCTCGCTGCGGAACGCCGAGTTCCTCGCGAACGAAGTGCCGGGAGTGTCCGTGCCGGAGTCGGTGCTGGCCCGGATGCGCCAGGCGCAGGAGAAAGGCAAAGACGCGGCGCTCGCCGAGGGGGTCAAGATCGCGCGCGAGATGTTTCAGCAAGTAAAGCGCGCCGTGCAGGGCGTGCAGGTGAGTGCCCCGTTCGGGCGCGTGGAGGTGGCGCTGGAGGTGTTCCGGTAAGAGCGCCGTAGGTGGTTGCGCGGGGCAGTCATCGCAGGTAGTTCTCCCCTGTCATGCGCGACCTCGCAGGCCGCACCGCCCTCGTCACGGGCGCGTCCCATGGGCTGGGGCCTTACATCGCTCGCGCCCTGGCCGCGAAACGCATGAAGCTGGTGCTCGCCGCGCGCTCGGCGGCCGAGCTCGATGCCCTCGCCGCGGAGCTCCGCAGGCGCGGCCTCGAGGCGCTGCCCGTGCCGGCGGACCTGGCCCAAGCCGGCGACCGCGAGCGCGTGGTCACGGCCGCCCAGAATCAGTTCGGCGCGGTGGACGTGCTGGTGAACAACGCCGCGGTGTTCTTTCCGAAGAGCTTCCACCGCTCCAGTGCGCGAGAGCTCGAGCATGCCGTCGAGGTGAACCTGGTCGCCCCGCTGGTGCTCTCGGCGCTCGCCTTGCCCGGCATGCTCGAGCGCGGGCGGGGGCACATCGTGAACCTGGGATCGCTCGCCGGAAGGATTCCCCCTGGCTACACCGAGTCCTACGCAGCCACGAAGGCCGCGCTCATCGCGTTCTCCGCTGCGCTGCGCGCCTCCTATCGCGGCAAGGGGGTGAGTGCGTCGGCCATCACTCCCGGATTTGTCACGGAAGCGGGGATGTATCGCGTGCAACACGACGCGACGCAGCTTTCCGCGCCACGCTGGCTGGGAACGTCGCGCCCCGACGACGTCGCTCGCGCCGTGGTGCGCGCGATCGAGCAGGATCTCCCCGAAGTGATCGTGAACCCGGGTCCGATGCGGCTGATGCTCGCGTTCCGCGACCTGTTCCCCCGCCTCGCCGAGCGAGTCCGCGTGGACGTGTTCGAACGGGCGGCAAGGTTCTATGAGGGCGGAGCGTAAGGCCAGGGGACACCATGTTCGTGGGCCACTATGGCATCAGCTTCGCGGCGAAGCGGCTCGACAAGACGATCCCGCTGTGGGTGCTGTTCCTCGCCGTCCAGCTGCTCGACCTCGGCTGGGGCGTCCTGGTCCCGCTCGGCGTCGAGAAGGTGCGCATCGTCCCGGGGATTACGGCGTCCAATCCCCTCGACCTCTACTACATGCCCTACACCCACAGCCTCGTCGCCGCGCTGCTGTGGTCGCTCGCTGGGTACGTCGTGTACCGATCGGGGCGCGGCTTCGGCGCGTCGCGCCGCGCGGCGCTGCTCGTCGCCGCAGCGGTGTTCTCGCACTGGGTCCTCGACCTCATCGTGCACCGTCCCGACCTGCCGCTGTATGACGACACTCTCAAGATGGGCCTCGGGCTGTGGAACTACCCCACGGTCGCGTTCCTGCTCGAAGTCGCGATCTTGTTCGGCGGGATGCTGCTCTACCTCCGCTCAACGACGGCCACCACCGCCGTCGGCCGCTACGGTATGCCGGTCTTCGGCAGCGTGATGCTCCTCATCCAGGCGGCCGCGTTCTTCGGGCCGCCGCCACCCAACGACCGAGCCGCTGCGTTCACGGCGCTTGCGTCCTACGCTCTCTTCGCCGCAGGTGCGGGCTGGTTGGATCGCCGCCGGGCGTAATCGAGGACCGCCGTCACTAAAGGAGGCTCATGCCTACCGCCAACGTCAACGTCCTCGCCGTCATCGTCGCCGCGGTCGCGACGTTCATCCTGGGCGCCGTGTGGTATTCCCCCGTGCTGTTCGCGAAGCAATGGGTCCAGGCGCACGGCTACACCCCGGAGCAGCTCGAGGCGATGAAGAAGCGCGGCGTGGCCCGCGCGTACGCGGTGTCGGCACTCTGCTACCTGGTCATGGCGTACGCGCTCGCGCTGCTCGCCTCCTACACCCAGGCGACGAGCTTCGTGCAGGGCGTGTGGCTCGGATTCCTGCTGTGGCTCGGCTTCGCGGCGACGATCGGCCTCACCGCCCACATGTTCTCCGACAACCCGCTCGCGGTGTGGGTGATCGACGCCGGGTACCAGCTCGCCTACCTGCTGCTGATGGGCGTGATCGTCACGGTGTGGCGCTGAACGCGCCCTAATTCCGGCGAATCGCCACCGGACCATTCGTGGTGATGGCGCGGATCGTCGGCCCGCCCTTGCCGAGCACCGTTGCGATGCGCCGCCCGACCCGGCCCTGGATCGTGACCGTGAGCGGAAACTCGACCGTCATGGGTCCGTTCACGGTGCCGAACTCGAGCTGCGCGGAGTAGCCCTCCGGGATCGTCAGGTCCACCGGCCCGTTGGTCGTGCGGGCGCGCACGTCCCCGCCCACGGCGCGTAACGCGACCGGGCCGTGGTACGCCGTGAGCGTCATGCGGCCCGAGACTTCGCTCACCGCGATGGGGCCGTTGTACGTGTCAAGCTTCAAGTCCGAGCGCCGCGGCACGAACACGACGAAGCTCACCCCCCACGACGCGGCGTGGCGGCTCTCCGGACCGTCGACGCCGATCGTCGTCCCGGACGTCACCACACGGATGCCGCGCGCCAGCTCGGCCGCCTCGTTGTCGCTGCGCGCTTCGGTCTGGATGCGGGCGTGCACTTCGATGCCGTCCGAGTCCCACCCCTTCACCGCGACCGCGCCGTTCTTGCCGGGGTCGACCGTGACCGCGTCGCCCGTCGCCTTGAGGGACGAGACCCGCACCTCGCAATGCTTGACCCGCCAGCCGTCGTCCCGGTCGCGGCAGTCGGCGAGCCAGCGGGCGTCGGCGGCGCTTTGGGCCGCGAGTCCAGGGGCGCCAGGGGCGAAGCTCAGGGCGGCGAGCACGACGGGCAGGTGGCGCGGCATGTGATCCTCCGGTCTAGCGGGGCGGCGGGGGGCGACCTTCACTCCCGGGTTGGACACCCCGGACGGCGTGACGGTTGCTGCGCCGCCGGTTAGCTTGGCGCCGTGCCTGAAGCCTCGCTAGCCCGCACGCTGCGCCCGCGGGATCTGGCCTTCATCGTGGTCGGCACCGTCATCGGCTCGGGGATCTTCGTCGTGCCGGGGGCAGTGCTGCGCCAGACGGGCGGCGACGTCGGGTACGCCCTGCTCGTGTGGCTCTTGGGGGGCGTGCTCTCGCTGCTGGGCGCCCTCACGTACGGCGAGCTGGGTGGCATGCTTCCCGAAGCGGGTGGGGCGTACGTCTACGTGCGCGACGCGTTCGGGCCGCTTGCGGCGTTCCTGCTTGGCTGGACGTTGTTCTTCGTGATCTCCTCCGGGTCGGTGGCGACCCTCGCCGTCGCGTTCGCGGAATACCTGCGCCAGTTCGTGCCGCTCGATCCGACGGCCAGAACCCTCGTCGCGGCCCTGATGATCGCCGTCGTCGGGGCCGTGAACGTGCGCGGCACCCGCCACAGTGCCAACGTCCAGAACTGGAGCACGGGAATCAAGGTGGCCGCCATCCTGGCGATGAGCGCCGTGCTACTCGGCTCGGGCCACGGCCTGGCCGACCTCCGGGCCGCCGCGTTTACCGCGCCCCTCGGGCCGTCGCTCCTCTCGGGCGTGGGGGTGGCCATGATCGGCGTGCTGTGGGCCTACGAAGGCTGGGCCAACGTGGCAGCCTCGGCCGGAGAAGCGCTCGAGCCGCAGCGCAGCTTTCCGCGCGGCATCGTGACGGGCACGGCGACGCTGGTCGCGATCTATCTGCTCGCCAACGTCGCCTACGTCGCGGCCCTGGGGCCGGCCGCCGTGGCCGGGACCGATCGCGTCGCGGCGGACGCGGTGCGCGCGGCGCTCGGACCGGGCGCCGGCCGGTTGATCGCCGCGGCCGTCCTGGTCGCGATGTTCAGTGCGGCGAACGGGCTCACGCTCACCAATTCGCGCGTGTACTACGCGATGGCCCGGG
>MNIR01000008.1:0-5863 GCA_001919865.1 Gemmatimonadetes bacterium 13_1_20CM_4_69_16
GGAGCACGTCGGCCTCGGCGAGGCTGTAGCCGGCGAGGACGTTGGCGATGCGCATCACCTGCTCCTGGTAGACGATCACCCCGTACGTGGGCTCGAGCACGTCCCGCAGCGCAGCGTGGGGGTAGCGCACCGGTTCGTCGCCCCGCTTCCGGCGGATGAAGACCAGGTGCATCCCCGAGTCGAGCGGGCCGGGGCGCATCAGCGCGTTGGTCGCCACCAGGTCGTCGAACCGGTCGCACTTCATGTTCCGCAGGCAATCGGTGGCGAGCGGGGACTCGAACTGAAACACGCCGGCCGTCCGCCCCGAGCGCAGCAGCTCGTACACCGCGGCATCCTCGAGATCGAGCGTGGCGGGATCGACGGCCACGCCGTGGCGCTCCTGGATCATCTGGACGGCGTCGTGGATCACGGTCAGCGTCTTGAGGCCGAGCAGGTCGATCTTCAGCATCCCGGCCTGCTCGAGCGAGACCATGTCGTACTGCGTGATGATCGCGTCCGTGTCCTGCGGGGCGATGCACACGGGCACGTAGTCGGCGAGCGGCCCGGGCGCGATCACCAGGCCGGCCGCATGGACGGACGCGTGGCGGGCGAGGCCTTCGATGCGCGCGCCCAGGTTCAACACTTTGCGAATCCGCTCGTCTTGCGCGGCGGCGGCTTTCACCTCCGGAACCTTCTCGGCCGCCTCCGCCAGCGTCAGGGCGAATGCCGGCCCTGAGGGAATCAGCTTGGTGATGCGATCCACGTCTCCCATCTCGACCCGCAGCGTGCGGGCGACGTCGCGGAAGGCGGCGCGGGCCTTCAACGTCCCGAAGGTGATGATCTGGCCCACCGACTCGCGCCCGTAGCGGGCACGCACGTACTCGATCACCTCGCTGCGGCGCTCGAAGCAGAAGTCCAGGTCGATGTCCGGCATCGAGACGCGCTCGGGGTTCAAGAACCGCTCGAACAGGAGATCGAACTTGAGGGGATCCACCGCGGTGATCCCCAGCGCGTAGGCGACCAGTGAGCCCGCCGACGAGCCCCGCCCCGGTCCGGTGGGAATGCCGCGATCGCGCGCCGCTTTGATCAGGTCGTACACGATGAGGAAATAGCCGGCGTATCCGGTGCGCTGAATGACGTCGAGCTCGTAGGCGAGACGCTGCTCCACCGCGGCGGGCAGCGGGTCGCCGTAGCGCTCCCGCGCCCCGGCCCGCGCGAGGTGCACGAGCAGGTCGTTGTCGCTCGCGAATTCCGCGGGGCGGGGATACTGCGGCAGGAAGTAGCGCTTCTCGAAGTCGAACTCGCACAGCTCGGCCACGCGTGCGGTTTCGGCCAGTACCTGCGGGTGCTCCGAAAAGAGCGGCCGCATCTCCGCTTCCGACTTGACGTAGCTCTCCTGACCGAAGAAGCGGAACCGGTTCGGGTCATCCAGGTCCTTGCCGGTGCCGATGGCGAGCAGCACGTCGTGCGCCTCGGCGTCGTCCTTCTTCAAGTAGTGCGCGTCGTTCGTCGCCAGGACCGGGAGACCCAGCTCCTGCCCGAGGCGGAACATCCCGGCGGACACCACCTTCTCCTCCGCGAGGCCGTGGTCCTGGACCTCGAGCCAGAAGCCGTCCTTGCCGAACAGCTGCGCGAAATACCGGGCGCTCGCCTTCGCGGCCTCCTCGTTCCCCTGCCGCAGATAGAGCGCGATCTCCCCCGAGAGACACGCCGCGAGCCCGATCAAACCCTCCTTGTGCTGCTCCAGCGCTTCCCGGTCGATCCGCGGCCGCCGGTAGTAGCCCTCGAGGAAACCGATGGAGGAGAGCTTGATCAGGTTGCGATAGCCGGTGCGGTTCTTCGCGAGCAGCACGAGATGCGAGTAGGCGGCCGGGGCGTCGACCGGCCTCTCGCGCTTGTGCCGGCTCCCGAACGCGAGGTAGGCCTCGAAGCCCAGGATCGGCCGGACGCCGCGGCTCTTCGCTTCGGAGTAGAACTGCCAGGCGCCGTGCAGGTTGCCGTGATCGGTGATCGCCAGCGAGTCCATCCCCAACGTCCGGATCCGGTCGAGCAGGTCGGGGATCCGGTTGGCGCCGTCGAGGAGAGAGTACTCGCTGTGCGTGTGGAGGTGGACGAACGGCATGACCCTAGCGGGCTCGGGCGTCGAGCTCCTCGAGCACCCGATCGAGGGGGAGATGCTTGGCTTCGAGCAGCACTAATAGATGATACAACAGGTCCGCCGCCTCGCTCGCGAGACGGGACAGGTCCTCACTGGTGGCGGCCACCACGGTCTCGACCGCCTCCTCGCCGACCTTCTGGGCGATCCTCGCGACCCCAGCGTCGAGCAGCTCGGCCGTGTACGAGCCCGCCGGCTTGTCGCGCGCCCGCTCGGCCACCGTGCGGGCGAGCCGCGTGAGCGTGCCGCCGGTCGGTTCCCCGAAACACGTGGGCGCACCGGTGTGGCACGCCGGGCCCTGCTGGCGTACCACGTAGAGCACCGCGTCTCCGTCGCAGTCCACGCGCACCTCCCGCACCGCCTGCGCGTGGCCCGAGGTCTCACCCTTGCGCCACAGCCCGCCGCGCGAACGGCTGCGGTAGTGGGCCTGGCCGGTGTCGCTGGTGCGCTGCAGGGCTTCGCGGTCGGCGTAGGCGAGCATGAGGACCTCGCCCGCGAGCGCGCTCTGAGCGACGACGGGGACGAGTCCATCGTCCCCGAAGCGCACGGCCTCAATCCAATGGTGGGGCTGCGAGGCAGCAGGGGGAGGGGGCACCTGCTGAAAATATCGGCGCCTGCGCGCATTGTCAAAATCCCGTGGGCGAATATCTTGCGGCCCATGCGCTGGGTCACGAGCCTGGGCGCGCTGGCTCTCGTGATGGCTCTGTTGCATCGGGTCACCGCGGGCGGGCCGCTCGAAGCGCGAGCGACGCTCGCGCTCGGATTCCTGCTCCTCGCCGCGCTCGTCGGCGGCGAGGTGGCGCGGCGCGTGCGCGTGCCGCGCATCCTCGGCTATCTGTTGATCGGCTTCGGCGCCGGACCGGCGTGGCTCCGCCTCGTCCGAGCGGACGAGCTGCAAGCCCTCCAGTTTCTCGCGGACGCAGGGCTGGCCCTGATCGCGCTCGCCGCGGGAGCGGAGCTGACCCTCGCGGCGTTGCGCGCCGGCCGCACGGCGCTGCTGCGGCTCACCACCGGTGCGGTGGCGTTCCCGTTTGTCGTGGTCACGCTCGTGGCCTGGTCGGTGAGCCCCTGGCTGCCGATCGCGACGCACCAGTCGTGGCACGACCGCCTTGCCGTGGCGCTCGTGCTCGGCACGCTGGCCGCCGCGGCCTCGCCTGTCGTCACGACGGCCATGATGGGCGAGCTGGACGCGCGCGGGCCGTTCGCTCGCTCGCTGCTCGGCGTGACGGTCGCGCAGGACCTTGCCGTCGGGGTCCTGTTCACGCTGGTGCTCCTGGTCTCCAAGCCCCTGGTGAGCCCCGGCGCCGTGAAGCTCGGGGTCGCAGGGGTCGCCGGGCTCGAGCTCGTGGGTTCGCTCACCGTGGGGATCGTGGTGGGCTATTTGCTTGGCCAATACCTGCACCTCGGGCAGCGACGCACGGCCCTGCTGCTCGTCGCGGCCGCGCTCCTGACAAGCGAGATCGCACGCGCGCTACATCTCGAACCCGGGCTCATCGCTCTCGCCGCCGGCTTCTATCTCGCAAACTTCTCGCGCGAGGGGGAGCGGGTGCGTAGCCAGCTGAAACACGCCTCAGTGCCGGCGTATCTAGTGTTCTTCACCCTCACCGGGGCGGCGCTGCAGCTTGGCGCGCTGGCGCAGCTCTGGCCCTGGGTGTTGCTGCTGATCGGCCTGCGGATCGTGAGCTTGCGCTACGGCCTGCTCTGGGCCGGCCGCCACCCCGACGTGACGCCAGTCCTTGCCCGCGAGGGCTGGTTGGGCCTTATATCTCAGGCCGGTTGGGCGCTGGCGCTGGCGCAGTTGGCGCGGCGGGCGTTCCCGGAGTGGGGGGTCTCGCTCGAAACCCTCGTCGTAGCGATGATTGGAGTCCACGAGGTAGCCGGACCAATCTGTTTCCGCCAGGCGCTCGTTCGGGCCGGGGAAGCCGGGGAGGGGGAGGGCACACATGGTGGCGAAGCGGCTCTTGGGGGGGTTGGGGGGGCTGGGGCGGCTAGCGGGACTGGCGTCGGTCCTGGCGGCGTGTGGCAGCAGCCATGATCTCGGCCCACCACTGCCCCCCTGCACATCGGGGACGCCACTCGCCCTCGCCATCGGGGTCTATCAGTCCATAGATCCCGGCCCGGTCTCGGGCTGCATCGTGTTCCCCGCCAGCGCGTCCGCGACGGAGTACCTGCTCGTCCCCCAGTCGGCCAGCGGGACGCCCAACGACACGCAGAGCTTCAAGCTGCAAGGGGGCGCCCTGGGGCCGTCCGCGATCGCGACCCTTGTCACGGCACCCGAGGCCTCTGCTGCCGCGCTCGGTCCGGCCGAGCAGTTCCATCTGTTCCTGCGGCAAGCGGAGCGGAATCGCACTTATCCCCTGCCGCAGCGACCGCAACTGGCGCCCGGAGCCCCGCCAACAGCGCCCGCGGCAGCACAAGCGTCTCCACCGCCCAGGAGGCCGTTGACTCCCGCAGACTCCGGCATGATCAACTCGTTCAAGGTTTGCGGCGACCTCGCCTGCAAGACATTACCGACAGTCGATGCCGCGCTGATGAAGATCGGCCAGCACATCGCGATTTACGTCGACACCGCCGCGCCTAAGCCCGGCCTGTCCCAAGCTGACCTCGACGCACTGCGGGCGGTATTCGACACGCAGCTCTACAAAATCGACACAATCGCTTTCGGGCGGGAGTCCGATATCGATCACAACGGCGTCGTGATCGTGTTGATGACCAACCGGGTGAACGAGCTGGTAACGGCCACCGACTGCGCTAACAAGGGCTTCGTCGCCGGATACTTCTTCGGGGCGGACATCGACCCGTTCTACGGGCCGATGTACAACAACGGCGAGATCTTCTATTCGATCGTCCCTGACCCCGCGCCCACGCTCAAGAGCTGCGCGCACACGGTCGCGGGGGTCAAGAGTCTCGTGCCCGTCACGTTCATACACGAGTTCCAGCACATGATCAGCTACAACCATCATGTGCTCCAGGGCGGCAAAGAGGCTGAGATCCTGTGGCTCAACGAGGCGTTGTCGCACTACGCCGAAGAGCTGGGTGGTCGCAGCTTTCTCCCGGGGGACACCGCGACGTACTGCACCTTCGTGTTCGGCGACGTGTACAACTCGGCCCAGTACTTCCAGGCGCCGCAGACCCACTTCCTGGTGGACACGAGCGGGATAGGCGCGCTAGCGAACCGCGGCGCGTACTGGCTGTTCCTGCGCTACTTGATCGACCAGTACTCGACGGATACGTCGTTCGCGCAGCGCAGTGCATTCACCCGCAAGCTCGACGTCACGAGCCTGAGCGGCCCACAGAATGTGGCAACGCAGACCGGACAGGTGTTCGAGCGGTTGGTCGAGGGCTGGGCACTGGCGAACTGGGTCTCCGATCTCCCGGGTTTCGCGACCCCGCCCGAGCTGCAATACAAGATGTGGCGGTTCCGGACGGACTATCCACTGCTGCGCGGCAGGTGCCCGGATCCGCGCACCGGGGCTCCCCCGAACACCGGCATTCCCCCTAGCCTTACGCTCGTACCAGGCGTCGGCGCCGGGAGCACCCTGAACTTGAGCGACGTGCTGCGCGCTGGGTCGGGGATGTACTTCCGCGCCCAGCAAGGCGCTGGCGCTCCTGGATTCACTTTGTTGTTCAGCGACGCCTCGGGCCGGGCGCTCAGGGCATCGCTCGCGCCGCGGCTGACCGTCATTCGAATTCAATGACAAGTGACGTGAAGGAGATGCGTTGAGGACC
>MNIR01000008.1:5910-9075 GCA_001919865.1 Gemmatimonadetes bacterium 13_1_20CM_4_69_16
GGTGCCGTCTTCTCGAACCCCGCCGGCATCGCTACCATTCGCCATCTCTCGGTCGAAGGCGGGTACCAGCATTTTGCGGGCGGCAGCGCCGTCGCGTCGGGCGCCCTGGCCCTGCGGGCGGGGCGGCTGTCCTGGGGGTTTGGCGCGGCCGCGCGCGACACCTCGGGAGTCCTGCTGCACGCCACGGACCTGCTGGGCCTCTCGTCGCTGGTGTTTCGGACGAGCCTCTTCGCTGTGGGCACCTCCGTCAAGTACGTTCGCGAGACGCTCGCCGGTGCGACCGTTGATGCCTGGGCGGGCGACGTGGGAGTCGCGATCGCGGTCTTCGACCTGATGGCGTTCGGGGCGAGCGTACAGAACCTCGGTGGAGACCTCGGGGGCGGCGCAAGCCTCACCCGGCGCACCCGTGCGGGGCTGACGATGAACTACGTCGATCCCCAGGGGGCGTATCGGCTGCTGACCACGCTCGAGGGGCAGTGGCCCGCGGGGGGGGCCGCCGCGTTCCTGATCGTGGGTGTGGAGGGTGGTGTGGTGACGCGCGGCACCGGCATCGTAGGTCGGGTGGGCTACGCCGGCCACTCCGTCTCCACCGATGCCTCCCCCTTCTCCTACGGCGCCGGGCTGGAGCTTGGCCGGTTGCACATCGACTACGCTTACCACACGGCCGTCGGCCGGAGCGGCACGCACCGATTGGGGTTGCGATGGACGCCCTGACCGAGCGCGCCACGCCACGCTGGGGCCGCGTGGCCCGCCGGCTGCTGCGCTGGGTGTTGATCGGTGTTCCAGCGCTGCTCGCGCTGACGCTGCTGCTGAGCGATGACGCTCGCTATCTCGCGCGGGCCGGAGTCGAGGAGGTGCGCATCCTCCTGGCGCGGCGCTCGATCGCCCGGCTGGTGAGCGACCCCAAGATTCCAGCCGCGCTGCGCCAGCGGCTCGCGCTCGTGCTCGCAGCCCGCGCCTACGCCGCGGATTCGCTCAAGCTCCTGGCGGGCGACACCTACACGACGTACGTGGAGGTGGGGCGCGACACCCTGCTGCTCGTGCTCTCGGCCAGCCGGGCGGATCGGCTGCGCGCGTACACCTGGCACTACCCCATCGTGGGCACCGTGCCGTACAAGGGGTTCTTCAACTTCGACCAGGCGCGTCGCGCCGCCCGAGACCTTGAGGGGGAGGGGTACGACACCTATCTCCGGCCGGCCGGTGCCTTTTCGACGCTGGGCTACTTCAGCGACCCGTTGCTCTCCACCATCATGGAGCGCGACACGATGGAGCTCGTCGCGACGGTGATCCACGAGCTGGCGCACAACACGCTGTACCTGAAGAGTCAGACGCCCTTCAACGAGAGCTTCGCGAGCTTCGTGGGGTATCGCGGTGCCGAGGCGTTCTTCCGATCGCGCGCAGACGCTCCTGACGCAAAGCGCGCCGCGGCGCGGTGGCGCGACGAGCGCACGCTCGACGTGCTCTGGGCCGAGCTGGCCCGGCGCCTCGACTCGGCGTATACGCAGCCGTTGTCGGGGCCCGAGCTGGCGCGCGTGCGGGCGACGCTGTTCGGCTGGGCGCGGGCGCAGCTGACGGGCCCGGTGGGTCAGTCGCTCGAGACCTACGACTGGCGCTGGTTCGCGCGTGCGCCGCTCAACAACGCCGTCGTCATCGCCCAGCGCCTCTACCGGATGAACCTCAACCTGTTCGAGGAGATCTACGTCCACTCGGGCGCGAACCTGGCCGAGACGATCCGCGCCATCCAGCTGCGCGTGTTCACGCAGCCGGGGCAGGATCCCTACCAGGCGCTGTATTCGAGGCCCGGGCTGCCGGCCGACTAGTTCCCCCTCAGCCGCTCCGCCTCCGCCACCCGCTGCAGCGCGATCGCATACGCCGCCGTCCGAAACGTCACGCCCCGCTGCTTCGCGAGGTCCCGCACGCCGACGTATGCCTTGGTGATCGTGGCGTGGAGCTCGCGATTGACCTGCTCATGGGTCCAGCGGTACTGCTGCAGGTTCTGCGACCATTCGTAGTAGCTGACGGTCACGCCGCCCGCGTTCGCGAGGAAGTCGGGGATCACCGGGATACCGCGCTCCTCGAGAATCAAATCGGCGATCGGCGTCGTGGGCTCGTTCGCGCCCTCCACGACGACCTTGCAGTCGATGGTGCGCGCGTTGGTCTCCCGGGTGATGACGCCGCCCAACGCCGCGGGGACGAGCCAGTCACACGGAATCGTCCAGATCTCGGTGTTGGCGATCGCCCGGCCGCCCCCCCCCGGCCACTCCACCACGGGCTTGCCGGCGGCGGTGTGGGCGAGCAGCGCGGGAACGTCGAGGCCCTTCTCGTTCACGACGCCGCCCGAGACGTCCGACACGGCGATGACCTTCGCCCCCGCCTCCGCGTGGAGCAGTCGGGCGAGGTGCCCCCCGACGTTGCCGAATCCCTGGATGACCACGCGGCTGCCCTTGAGCGGAATCCCGAAATCCCGGGCGTACTCCATCATCACATACATCACACCGCGCCCCGTCGCCTCCTCGCGCCCCAGCGTTCCCCCTAGGGAGACGGGCTTGCCGGTGACGGCGGCGGGGGTGTAGCCGTGGCGGCTCGAGAACTCGTCGAGGATCCAGGCCATGACCTGGGCGTTGGTGTTGACGTCGGGGGCGGGGATGTCGCGGTACGGGCCCAGCACGATCGAGATGCGCTGGGTGAAACGCCGCGTCAGGCGCTCGAGCTCGAGCTTCGAGAGCTTCTTCGGGTCCACGGTGACGCCGCCTTTCGCGCCGCCGAAGGGGATGTCCATGAGCGCCGTCTTCCACGTCATGATGGCCGCGAGCCCCAGCACCTCGTCGTGGTCCGCCTCGGGGTGGTAGCGGATGCCCCCCTTGCAGGGGCCGCGGGCGCCGTTGTGCTGGATGCGGTAGCCGGTGAAGACCTCGATACGCCCGTCGTCCATGCGCACCGGCACCTCCACCTGCACCTCGCGGAACGGGCGCATCAGGATACGGCGCATGTACTGGTCCAGGCCAATGAGGTTGGCGGCGCGCTCGAACTGGCTCTCGACGATCGACTTGCCCGACATCGTCGTGCGGGCGGGCGCGCTGCCGGAGCGGCCGGTTGCGGTCACGGGGGAAGACCTCCGGGGGAAGTCAGTCCGACGTCAGGCGGCGGCCGGCCAGACGGCCCGCC